>NZ_JAVJQN010000208.1:0-3282 GCF_040218245.1 Coleofasciculus sp. E1-EBD-02
TATAGCCTGATCGACGATTTCTAGGACATTGAAGGTTACCACAAACTGCTGTTGCTTAAAGAGTTCTAGATAGACTTCCTGCTGGTTTTGAAGCAGTAATTTACCTCGCTTATTGGGGTCATCTGCGCCGGGAAGTCGCATCAGATTGTAAGTCAGTAGGTCATTGTTAATCCACCCCGTTGAGAAACCCAAGGCTGAATCTTGCACCCTCAGATAAATCGTTTCCCCATACCGGGTTGGGGTAATCTCGACGAAGCAATTGACTATACGCTCCTGAAACCGACGCTGAAACTGACCACTTTGCAATAGACGTTTGTTGATGTCTAAATCTGCCATGATTTTGACACGATTAGCCACGGCATTTTTAATCTTTCTTGGTAAGGGATCGAAGGGTTGCTGTAGTACGCCATCTTTACGGAAGCGAACCAGTAAAAATGTATCATGGGGTTCGATGTGAATGTCGGAGACTCCCTCTTGTAAGGCTTTGATGAGAATACGATTCACAAAGTTAATTATCCCAGCACTCCCTTCATTCCAGTTGTCAGCTATGTCGCATTCTGTTTCTTCCAATACATCACAAAGAGTGAGATTTTCAATATCCTGACTAATATCTGTCTGTTTAGCCGCTTCCTGTTCTTTCTCCTGTGCCAGTTTTCGATCCCGATATTGATTAATCAGATGCTGATAATCTTCCTGGGTAATCACCATCCGCCGTAGCCCAATTCCTTGAGGGCGGAGAATCCGGTTGAGATCATCTTGGGCATCCAGATTATCCGGATCAACCATTGCCACCAGAACTGATGGGGGTTGACCATCGTTTTTGGATAACGGCACCAAACGATAGCGACTACAGATATCAATAGGAATTAGGCGTTCGATGAGTTCCTTGACTTGGTGACCAGAAATATCACCAAGTTCCGGATCAAGAGATTCAACACCGTAAACTATTTTGAGTTCAAACAGTTGCTGTTTCTTGCACTGGCGGATTAAGTCGGGTGGCAACTGACGCCCAGTAATTGATTCAATGACATCGATTATAGATCGTCCCGATTTACGACTTTCTATCTGTGCTTGTTCTATCTGCCGTTCCTTAGCATAACCTAACTGTAATAATCGATTGTAGAATGGACTGTTAATTCTACTCGCTGGTTGTGTAAAGGCTCTTGGTGTTGAGGTTCTATTCTTTTGTAGATTTTCTCTTACAGTCTGTTTGCCTCCTAAGTTGAACTTTTGTACTGATGACACATTAATTGAAGATAATTCCAGGTTTTGGAACTGTTCAGATACCGTGACCACCTGCGGCTTCTGGCGGTCATAATCGGCAAACAGTGTGGTTGCACCAAGGGGAGGTAAACGCCAACCGGATTTTCTGGGGATAGGCTGAGTACGTCCTAACCGCAGTGAGGGTAATTCTGGCAACTCACACCACGTCATCGGGTTAGCTGTCGAGAGTTCCAAGCGAACTCCAGACCAATCTTCACCTGTACGCTGACACAGAAAAGCCCGAACCGCGATCGCACTGGTATTGGTGGTACTATCTAAACGGCATAAATAGGTGGGTGTCCAGCGTGCGCCAGGAACGAAATAATCGACAATTAACCGTTGCTGGGAAACTGTCACCTCCGCCGGATAACTTAAGCTGATAATCACCGTTTTTCGCAATTCCTGCGGTTTTACCTGTTGGGATTTTGACGCCAGTTCCTGTTTGTGTAATAACTCGTCTAAGTGGGTTTGTGCCTCCTGTAAGCTGTTTTGGGTGTCCCGTCGTTCCTGAATGCGGCTACGGATTTGTTCATCTTGAAAATTCGCGATCGCTAATCGGGCGGCTAGGGGTGAAGGGGGTGGTGCTTTTCCCGGTTCTGCTTTCGGTTGATTGGGTACATGAAGCTGTTTCAGGACAGAGATTTCGTTATCAATGAGGGCAATCGTTTCTTGAATTCGCCTCACTTCGGCTTCGGCTTGGCGCAGTTGTTCCTCAGCAGGGGAGTTGGGGAGTTCTGGGTGAGAAGGAACCGCAAGACTGATGCGAATATCGGTAGGAATTACTGGATTGGCATTCCCCTCAACTTGCACTCGCACGCTACTATCATCTAGCGCCAGGGAAAGTCCTGAAATTTCTACTTGTTCTGGCGTTTCTCCATTCTCTAGGTGCAAGTCGGCGATACGGCTAACGGTTGCACCAGCCGCATAGACTTTTACCTTTTCTATTTTCGAGGCGAGTTGGGTTATGTTCGGCATCGGATTATCTAGTGACTGATCCTAGGTACATTGTTCTATATCTCTGGGTGATTACCAGGATATGCACTTATCGATACGTTAGGATATTTCTCTATTGACCTGACAATAGCGTAGTTTGTAGTCAGCACGAAGAGTGCTATAACATTGAGCTGGAGAGGGCTGATGTTCCCTCACTACGAACTAACTATTCTCGTCGATTTCCACCGATTACTTCATTATCGGCGTAGGTTTTAATCGTGTACTGTGCTGATAATTTTGCTTGTTGTTGACCGGGTATTTTTATCCGCCAGCGATATCCGCCTTGAATGAGTTGTCCGCGTTCTTCTTGTTCATATTTATGCCATTGCGGGGAAACTTTACCAAGTTCTACATCAACTTTTTCTCCTTCCTGGGGAACGGGAATCCGTTCTCGGATCTCAATCCGTGCTTCGTTGGCTAAACGATTAGCAATGTCAATTTTCAGGTGATGCCGGAGTTCATTGAATGCAACTAATAACTGACTGGAACGCCTTTCCTGATACGTTGTGTTTCGAGCCACTTTTATCCCTTGTTCGACGCCTAAACCCAATTCAATTTGTCCCTGGGTGGGTACGGTTGGTAATGTTGTGGATAAGATATACTCACCATCAACATAAACATCAGCTGAACCGCTTAAAAGTGGAGCGTCTAGGGGATTACGCAGTTGGGCGATTCGGAAGACATGGGTATCTTCACGGGGAACGACAACATAGCGTAGGTTGATATCGGTACTTTGGCTAGTTAGTGCCACGGAATGAAATAGTCCATCTGACGGAACATCCACCCGTCCATCGGCAAGGTAAGCATAATCAAAGGAACCTGCTGCGTCACGTACTGATACTCCACCAGGCGGTAATGGGGTAGACAAACATTGGCGGGATTTTGATATAGCCTGATCGACGATTTCTAGGACATTGAAGGTTACCACAAACTGCTGTTGCTTAAAGAGTTCTAGATAGACTTCCTGCTGGTTTTGAAGCAGTAATTTACCTCGCTTATTGGGGTCATCTGCGCCGGGAAGTCGCA
>NZ_JAVJQN010000265.1:0-2494 GCF_040218245.1 Coleofasciculus sp. E1-EBD-02
TGCAAGACCGTCACACAAAGTCGAGTAGCTGCTTGTTGGGGGGTAAACTAGACATTGCCTGATTATATCCGAGAAAATGTCTAGTTATGTCACTAATTGTCTAGATATTTACCGACTGTTAGTTAACCCCCACCTCAAACCTGCCAATTATCGAATTGTCTGGCTCAGATTTGACCACAAAACGCCGCATTGTGGCTGAAGCCACGACGTTATTTGGCTGTTCTATCCGTCGTATGTCAGCAACGGTACTTCCCTCGGATTCCATCCAACTGCATCAATTACGGCGACGCTGGGAACGGGAAGCTATCTTAACCAATTGTGTATTGTTCCTCGAATGTGACTCTCTAAACATGTCAGATGCACTGGAACTATCCCTGATTTCTCAATTCATCGCTGAAATCAATACTCCCCTAATCCTGAGTAGCCAACAGCGACTTCCCGTAACAGAGCGATCGCTAACCACCTACGATGTACCCAAACTTACTCTCCAAGAACAACGTTCCCTATTTTTCACCTATCTGGCAGACAATGGAAGCGAACTCAATGGCGACGTTAATCGCTTAATTGCCCAATTCAATCTCAGCCAAAGTGCGATTCATTCCGTCTGCACCCAAGCCATCCATCAGGTTAACTGCAATCGTCACACCAATTTAGGAACAACCCTGTGGAATACTAGCCGCCACCAAGCCCGTCCCCGCCTAGATGCACTCGCCCAACGCATTGAAACGCCAATGGCATGGGATGACCTGATTCTGCCAGAATCCCAACTCAAAACCCTGAAGGAAATTGTCGCCCACACCCGCCAACGCGCCAAAGTTTACCAGGATTGGGGAATGGGTGGAAAACAGAGTCGAGGACTGGGACTCACAGCATTATTCTATGGTCAAAGTGGTACAGGTAAAACCACTGCTGCTGAAATTATTGCCAAAGAACTGCACCTCGATTTGTACCGCATCGATCTGAGTGCGGTTGTAAGTAAATATATCGGAGAAACAGAGAAAAACCTAGCTCAAATCTTTGACGCGGCTGAAGTCGGCGGCGTAGTCCTATTATTCGACGAAGCCGACTCCCTGTTTGCCAAACGGGGTCAAGTCAAAGACGCCCGCGATCGCTATGCTAACCAAGAAGTCAGTTATCTACTCCAGCGCTTAGAAAGCTATCAAGGGTTGGCGATTCTCACGACCAATTTAAGAGACTCCATTGACTCAGCCTTCGAGCGACGATTGCGCTTTGTGCTGGAATTTCCCTTCCCGGATGCCATGCAACGAGAGCAGATTTGGCGGCGCGTCTTTCCCAAGTCTACTCCCACCCGACGATTAAATTTTGAGAAGTTAGCGCGGCTGGCTGTTTCCGGAGGCAGTATCCACAATATTGCTTTGGCAGCAGCCTTTCTCGCCGCTGAAGCCTCAGAACCAGTGGGAATGAAGCATCTATTGGCAGCCGCGCAAACTGAAGGGATTAAGATGCAGATTCAAACCGTGATTAGTGTTGGTACTCAGGATTGGTTGGAGTCATCGAAATCTAAATCTAAGTCAAAATCTAAATCCAAATATAGCGCTACGCGCTAGGCAATAGGCAACACCTCGGCTTCGCTCGGTGTGTCATAGGCAATAGTGAAGAAAAAAGCTTACCGTACAAGGGATTGACCCTTCGACTTCGCTCAGGGTCAAGCGATTTGAATTTTTCTTCATTTCAGAATCCACTCTCTTTTAAGGAGTGGAGATATCAACAATCCCCACCCTGTAAGAGAGTGGGGAATTCCGCCGAATCGATTAATCGAATTATTTTGTCGGGTAGATGCGACTGGGGTGCCAGGATTCGAACCTGGGAATGGCGGGACCAAAACCCGCTGCCTTACCGCTTGGCTACACCCCAATGTGTGTACCTTGCTTATATTAGCAGTTGTGGCTGGGAATATGTCAAGAGATTTTTGAAAATTGGCTGATTTCTCCTGATCTCAGGGAACAGAAGGCTCAATTTACGCGGCGGACTCCCATTACCTATTGCCCATTGCCCATTGCCTAGCGCGTAGCGCTATATAAACAAATATTAAGATAAGCTAAGATTATTTAACTCGTCCGTCAAGGGTGAAAAAGTTAATATAATCTTTATATTACGCTTAAATCCCCTACAATAAGGCATTAGCTGCATTAATCAGGGGAACGTAGCTTTTACATATCTTCAGGTTAGGAGGATTTCTGTCCAAGGGTTGAACTAAATTTGTATTCTTTTGTAAAGAAAAAATTTGATAGCATGTCGAGTTGTCACCATACCGCCAGACCCAGTAAGAGCAACGCTCTACTGGCGATTTATATCTAGGGGGGACTATAGCTGAAGATAACTCGTCATAGAACGTCAACGACCCACGCTTCATCCCTTTGGGGATAGAAGCGGGGCGTGAAAACGCCCATAGTTGACCAGCCTAAGTCTTAAATGACTACGTTATTGAGGGCATCACACCTATGAATGCGTTGAGCCAGTTTATAGCTCTGTG
>NZ_JAVJQN010000003.1:0-40057 GCF_040218245.1 Coleofasciculus sp. E1-EBD-02
GGTTTCTCTGCTCAGGGTTTAGGTAGATTCGGATCTTCTTTGATTTTCTTACCGTACTTTCTCCAGTCCTGCATTCGGCAAGAGAAGACATGGACAATGGAGAGTAAATCCTGGGTAAGCTCTGATTGCGGACAGTATACACCTTCCCCTTGAACCACGATGCTTCCACCGTTTTGCTCGACCAGATACTGTATGAGTTCGAATCCAAATCGGCACAATCGGTCTTTACAGGCAACAACAATTGTGAGCTTATCCCCTCTAAGAAGTCTGTCCAGTAGGGAACGCAATCCTTTTCTTTTGAAGTTAACCCTGAGCGAAGTCGAAGGGTTGAGTCCTGAGCCGATGTCTTTGACGATTTCGGCTTGTGGGTAGAGAGACTGCATATAGGCGACTTGTTGGCTTTGGTCGTCTCGTTGTTTGCTACTGGAGACTCGACAATAACAAATAGTGGCATTTCCAGCACTTGCTCCCAGATAGGCTTCGACATCAAAAAGCCTTTGTCCGGCTGGATTGCGTATAGAGGGAATGCTGCCATTGTCTGCGTACTTCCTGCTTCGTGTTTTTATGTAACCCAAGTCGCTTGACGGCTTCTCTCAAAGGAATATAGCCAATATGAGTAAATGTCAGCTAATATCAGCATATAGTATCATACTAGCTATCTGTTATCAACCCTCTGCGATCGCGACTCAATCGGTAGACAGCGAATAACCAAAGTTGGTCGGCGTGACCGGAGCAGTTTTGGCACTCCAATGGTCTGGAATGTTGCAATTTCTAGAAGCCCTAATTAGGGCTTGCTGCACTCGTTAGGAAAGTAGACAAGATTTTGGTTTCAAGCTATTTTTCTACCCAACAAGTGCAAGGTTTTTACACTACCACCCTCTTGCAGCTTGGAATTTTCGCCGACCTAAGCACCAAATTTTACCTCGACAGAGGGTCAACATCGAATTTCGACAGGACTTCGGCGTGAGCGCTCAGACTTCGGCGAGACGTTCGGCGAGCGCTCAGTCGAGTCGCGCTCAGTCGAGCCGTCGAACGCTCAATTGCCGCGAAGTCGAGATGTTGAAACCATTGCCCATGACACACCGAGCGTGTTACCGAGCGTGTTACTGAGCGAAGCCGAAGTAAGTCGAGGTAAGCCGAGGTGTTGCCTATTGCCTATTCCCTCTCCCTACCACAAAACTTATTCAGCAGCCCCTAATTATCAATAGTTGTGTACGCAAAATCCGTGAAACTCAACGTACTGACTCGATTCCATTCAAAAAGCTGCTCTCTAAAAGCTTGCCATTGACTGTAAACGTCTCGGAATGTAGCATCCTGACTCGCGATTTCTTCATAGAGTTCAAAGGCGGTTTTCCGAGCGGTGTCTAAAATCTCTGGGCTAAAGGGCATTAACTTTGTTCCCCCTAAAAGAAATCGCTCTAAAATTTCACCATTGACGGCATTATATCGAGCTAACGTTTTTAAATTGGCTTCAGCCGCCGCTGTTTGGAAAATGGCTTGATAGTCTGAGGGAAGCTTGTTCCACTCCGCCTGATTGACCAGCACCATATACGTGGTTCCGGGTTCCCACCATCCTGGATAATAGTAGTAAGGGGCGGCTCTTTGAAGCCCTAAAGTATCATCGTCATAAGGACCAATCCATTCCACCGCATCGATGCTTCCTTCTAATAAAGCAGGTACGATATCTTGACCTGCGATCGTTACAACATTGACACCCAAACGGCTCATAATTTGCCCGCCAAGCCCAGGTAGCCGCATTCTCAGGTTCTTTAAATCAGCAACTGTATTAATTTCTCGCCGAAACCATCCCCCCATTTGTGTGCCTGAATTGCCAGCCGGAAATCCGATCAGATTAAACTCAGAAAATATCGTTTGTAACGTATCTAATCCTTTCCCTTTGTAGAGCCAAGCATTTTGCTGTTGAGCATTTAAACCAAAAGGAAGGGTAGTGCCAAAGGCGAGGGCGAGACTTTTCTGGAAGGAGTAGAACGTATTCGTGTGACAACATTCAACCGTTCCGGTGGACACCGCATCAAACACTTCCAGAGGTGGGGCTAAATCACCACCCGGATAAGGGGTAATCGTAAAGCGCCCCTCCGTCATCGTACTAACAGAGCGACATAATGTTTCAATGCCCTCAAACAGGATTTCAAAATAGCGATCCCAGCTTGTTGCCATGCGCCAATTAATGATCGGTTGCGCCGATTTTGATGGGGGTTGAGGTATTTTTTTACGGCAGGCGTTGAGACTAGCCCCAGCCGCACCGATTGTTGTATACTTTATGATATTTCGACGTTTCATAACTTATTTATATCGTTTAAATAATGAATCTTAATCATAAATCAGGAAAAAACAATCGACGAATAACAAATGACGAATGACAAAAAAAACTTTCATTCCCCATGGTGGTTAAGTCATGGTCTGGCGATGACCCTGCACCTGGCGTTTAGAGCCTCCCGTGATTGGGAAGCAATGATTCCTTTCCCAGAACCCCCCTATCAGGAGAATATTTTTCGCGGCGCTGACAATGTACCGATTTTTGGGATTGTCGCCATTCCCGAACATGCCAAGGGGACAATTGTCGGAACTTATGGAATTACCGGGGATTTGGATAACCAATGGTATCTCAGACTGTTGGGGCGTAAAGCCTTTGCTCAAGGCTATGCGGTGGTGCTATTTGATTGGCGAGCCCATGGAAAAACAGCTTTGTTGTCACCCACCTTAACCTCCGATGGTTTGTACGAGGGTGATGATTTTGTCCTAATCGCGGCGCAAGCAAAAGCCATGGGATGCCCCGCCCCATTTTGGTTTACAGGCTATTCACTGGGCGGACAATTAGCCCTTTGGGGGATTAAATCAGCTCAAGCGATCGCTCATTCCGAGGCGGTAGGATTAAATGAGTCAGAGATTGGGGGTGGTGCGGTTATTTGTCCCAGTCTGGATTCTCACCGTTCTCTGATGTATCTGTTAAACCATCCATTGGGGCGGTATTTAGAACAAGCTGTTGCACGGACTTTGAAACAACTTGCATGGCGTCTCTATCAGGCTCATCCCCAAGATATCGATCCAGATGCGATTGAGCGAGCAAACAGTATTTGGGGATTTGATCATGAGCTAGTAATTAAGCGATTAGGGTTTTCCTCGGTGGAAGAGTATTATGATGCCACGAGTGCGCTGTATATTTTACCTCATTTAAACAAACCGACCCTGATTCTTTATGCCGCCGATGATCCGATGTTTGATCCCACGATTATTCCAGACTTGCAAGGGATTTGTGCTGATAATCCAGCGATTGATTTAAGGGTGACCAAACAGGGCGGTCATGTCGGTTATATTAGTTCTCGTGCTTGTCAGCGTGACTATCAAGATCCAGACTGCTGGTGGGCGTGGAATCGAGTGTTGGAGTGGTGCGATTCGTTCAGTGAACAAATTTTTTCGTAGGTTTTTGACCAATAATATGCTTATAGTTATTTTTTTCTCGACTTAATTTCTCGTGCCATATTGTAATACTCCGGACAGTTTTTTCAACGAACCTACAAGGCTTGCAGAGCAGCTACTCTAGCGATCGCTGATTTATTTTAACTGACGAGGGGTTTGGGGAGCTATAATCAATATATGATAACTCTAAATTACACCTATCGAATTTATCCTGATGCTGAACAAGTCGAATCACTGAATAAGTGGCTCGAAACTTGTCGGGGTGTTTATAATTATGCCCTTAGAGAGCTAAAGGACTGGATTGCTTCAAGGAAGTGTCCAATAGATAGGTGTAGTAAGGAGTCTGAATATATAATGAGTGCTGATTATCCCTTTCCCGGATATCAGCAACAACAAAACAACTTACCCAAAGCTAAAAAGGATTACCCAAGGTTAAAGGCAGTCCCCGCTCAAGTATTGCAGACGAGTATTAGGCGGTTACATGACGCTTGGGACTTTTTTCAAAAGCGGGGTTACGGGTTTCCAAGGTTCAAGAAGTATGGGCAGATGAAGTCGATACTTTTCCCCCAGTTCAAGGTAAACCCTATAACCGGATGGCAAATTAAATTACCCAAGCTAGGAGATGTCCAGATTAACCTACATCGACCAATCCCTGATGGGTTTGTGGTTAAACAGGTCAGGGTAATTAAAAAAGCCGTAGGTTGGTTTGCGGTCATAAGCATTCAATCTGATATCTCTATCCCTGATGCTGTCCCACATGGTCACTTTATTGGGGTAGATGTTGGGTTAAATAGTTATTTGGCTACCAGTGATGGTTTCATAGAGCCAGGACGTAAATTTTTCAAGGATATGCACCGTAGGCTCTTAGTGCTACAACGCAGGTTATCCAAGAAACAGAAGCGTTCTAAGAACTATGAAAAAGCCAGACTCAAAGTAGAACGATTGCACAACCATATTGCATTCAAGCGAAAAGACTATCAGTACAAACTAGCTCATAAACTGTGTGATATGGCGGGAACCATTTTCTTGGAAGATATCGACTTCCGAACTATGGCAAAGGGGTTCCTAGGCAAACATACAGTTGATATCATGTCCGCTTAAACAGTCATTATTCCCTTGTGCCTTGCAACCTTCCTCCTTTCCTTCTGCCTTCTGCCCTCTGCCCTCTGCCTTGTCTCCACAGATAATGTAAGTATTCCACCGGACATGATATGATGCAGGTTTTGGTCAGTTCAGAGATATTCTTTACTACGTCGGCAAGCAGCGAGGTGTTTATGTTGCTGTAGAGACGCGCCATGGCGCGTCTGTACGACCACAAGGGAACTTCCCAGACTTGCCCAAACTGCCGCATTGAGGTCAGGAAAGAACTGTCTGATAGGTGGCATAGTTGTCCAGAATGCAAGTATGAAGTCGATAGAGATGTAGCCTCAGCACAGGAAATCTGTAACCGAGGCTATGAGCAACTGAGTACCCAGGGACTCTGGGGGAAAGAAATTGGCTGTCAAGTCGGACTGTCGGGGGCATTTTGCCTAGATAAGTGGCGCAGGGCAGCAATGTCTAACAGCGATGTTGGAAGCCTACACCATACATCTCGACTTCGCTCGATGTTGGTGTAGGAGGATGTCACAACTAGAAGGAAGGCGATCGCTTGCTTCAAAAATTTATAAGAATGGTGCGTTCCCAAAATTTATTGGTGGGATAGTAGGAGTTGAAGTGGGGAACGCACCCTACAAGATTGGCGATCGCACTCAAAGTTTCAGGAGAGGCATCAAAAGACGAGAAGGAAGTTCGATGTGTAACTTAAAATCGGTTCCAAGTTGTCCCATAGTTGCGTAGTAGCTGCACCGCCAGCACATTTGCCAATGAATCCAGATACAGCGCACCATTGGGTTGACTTTGCCGAACTTCTGTCATTCCCAAAGTCGCGATCGCTTCAAGCTGATGGTTGCGATTTTGAAACGTCGGGACTAGGGTGAGGCGATCGCCGTTCTTCCCCAACGTTTCCTCAGTAATTCGTTTCAAGAATGATTCGGGTAACTGAATCGTCTCTGTTCCTAGGACTAGACTAGACTCCCTTGAATCCGAGTCTTCGGGAAATGAATCATATTATGTCCGGTCAAACACCCCGAATAAAAACGCCTGAAACCCTTGTTATTACAGCATTGCAATTATGGGCAATCGTCAGGACATGATATCAGTTGGTTGGGATTGAGCAAGAGTCATAGATTCTAGGTCGCAGTCACATTGCTTAAAATAGTAGCGCAAGCGTTAAAATCAATCTAGGAGAATAACTCTATGACACCAGAAGAGTTTGAGCATTTTCGTTCTCAATTGGGGGACACTCCCGAAGTACAAGAATCTCTTGATATTCTTGAGAGCAATCTCAAAAAGTGCAATATGGATTTAGAAAAGGCTGCAAAATTGATTGCAGTTAAGGCTGGAGAACCTGTTCTCATGGGAGATTCTTTATTAGAGGAGTTGGTCGAAAAATCGAGAACGCATCTTTGTAAGCCAGAGGTAAGAAAAGAATGGAGCGATCTGAAAGATGTGTTCGATATTCTGAAAGAATTCTTACCAACTCCTCTACCCTTAGTCGTCACTTGTTTATTCAAGCTCTGGAACATTGGGCTGAGGAATTTATGCAAGGACGAATAATAATTTAACGTCCGGTGGCGATAAAACCCGACCAATAAAAAGGACTGGCAAAAGGACGGGGTTGCCGATCGCGTGCATTCTGCAAAGATATTTCAGCAATTTCCCGCTCGAATTCGTCTGAAAGAGAAGCCAAAATGTTCTGAATTTGGGGTGCGAACTGATCGAGACACTTTTCAAAATCTTCGGAGGTTAAATCTCGCAGCCACATTTGAGCTTGGTTGAGAGCGATCGCCACTTCCCCGGCTTCTCGCTGGGGATATTTTTTCAGGTTTTCATAGAATTTAATCGTTAAAAAGGCAGTTGCCAACTCATCCACTTTCCAGAGACTATTGATTACGCTGGGAGTCCCCGCAAACAGAAAGCCGCTAGGTAAACTAATGTACTCATCGCTGAGGCTTTTGCTGTCAGTTAAACCCGTTTCGCAAGCTGAGAGGGCAACGAGGCGACAGCGATCGATATTGAGACCAAAGATTTCTCCCAGTGTCAGAGGTTCTTTATTCGCTAGTTTCAAGCAAGACTCAAGAGGGGAATTTTCATTAAAATCGCCGTGACAAGCAAAGTGAACGCAGTGGGCACTGCCCAGCCATTTTTGGTAATAACTTTCATCATCCATCAATGCTGTTTTAGTTGCTGCTGTTTCTACGAGAACTTCTGTTGAGTCGAACTGCTGGCGAATCACCTCCACTTGCAAGCTGGCGTAGGTGAGGTCTTGAGTCGGGTTTTGAATTCCAAAGAAGTCGCTAAAGTTTGAACGTTCCCAGTTTTGGGTTAATTGCAATAGCTGGCAGCTAGGGCTGTAGCGAACGCCTTGAGGAAATTTGTCGAGGAGGCATTTATCTGCTTGGTTGGGTAGAGGCAAGGCGTGTAAGGGTAACAGATGCAGCAGCCGATGGGGAACTAATATCAGTTGTTGGCAATTATCTGGGAGTTGTTTGAGGATTTCTTCTAAATGCGCCATTTCCAGATTTTCTGCCTTGTCTTCTTGTATTCTGTCATTGTAAGCACGACCCAAGTTATTCTGAATCATTGACCAGTCGATGGGATTTGCTTCCTTTGTGATAACTGACAACACCTGTTGAAAGATAGCTATGGCTATTTCCAGATTTTCTGCCTTGTCTCCTCGTATTCTGTCAAGGTAAGCAGTACCTAAGTTATTCTGAGTCATTGCCCAATTGGTAGGGAATGCCTCCTGAGTGTAAACCGATAATGCTCTTTGAAAGATCGCTATAGCTATCTCTAAATTTTCTGCTCTGTCTCCCTGTATTCTGTCAAGATAGGCATTCCCCAAATTGTTATGAGTATTTGCCCAGTAAATAGAATTTGCTTCGGCAGTGTAAACGGATAACGCCCCTTGAAAGGCAGCTATGGCTATTTCCAGATTTTCTGCTTTGTCTCCCTGTATTCTGTCAAGGTAGGCATTCCCACAATTATTCTGAATATTTGCCCATTCAACGGGGAATGCTTCAGGCGTGTAAACGGATAATGCCCTTTGAAAGGCAGCGATCGCCATCTCCAGATTTTCTGCCTTGTCTCCTCGTATTCTCTGACTATAAGCATTGCCCAAGTTATTCTGAGTCATCGCCCAGTCAGCGGGAAATGCTTCAGAAGTATAAACTTGCAATGCGTGTTGATAGGCAGCGATCGCCATCTCCAAATTTTCTGCCTCATCTCCTCGTATTCTCTCGCTATAGGCATTGCCCAAGTTATTCTGAGTCATTGCCCAGTCAGCAGAGAATGCCTCATGAGTATAAACCTGCAATGCCCGTTGATGGGAAGCGATCGCCATTTCCAGATTTTCTGCCTTGTCGCCTCGTATTCTTTCAAAGTAGGCACAACCCAAGTTGTTATTAATCTCTGCCCAAACTTCCAGGTTCATTTCACGAGTAAAGACTTTTAGCACCACTTTGTAACCAGCAATGGCGATTTCTATGTTATTTGTTTTATTGCCAAGAGGAAAATCGCTGATGAGTTCGCAAAATTGACCAATTAATAAAGATATATATTCCGCCGTTTCTGGATCGGCTTTTAAGAATTCATCACTTGTCCATATCAGGATATCAGCAACATTATCATCAAGCTTGTCTAGATTTGCTTGTAGCAATGGATATATAACTTGGGGGTCGCCTTTACTGTCGGCGATTGCCTGCAATACCTCCTTGAAGAATTCCACATAGTCTTGATATGAGGGATTCGTTAAGGTAGGGGTTTCTGAAATTCCCCGCACTTCTAAAAGCTGATTCCTGAGACTGCGCAAAAAGTCGGCGGCGTTGTGGTTGCCATCTGCTTCCTGTTGTTCTGCCATTATTGCCATACACCGCAACAACTCGGAATCGACTAACTCGCGCTTGGCATCAAGGATTTGCAGTTCCTCACCGTTGGGGCAATTTAGCAGTTGTTTGATTAAATCGAAGTAGGCATCGATACGTTGTTCATTCATTGTTTTAGTACCTCAGATCCACAGTTCGGACGTTGCTGTATGACAAATCTGTGTGACACAAATACTCATTGCGATCGCATTAATGAGCGGTAGTTCACGAACGACTATAAAAAATGCGGGAAAAGTCTTGTCGAATTAAATCCGATCGCTGTATGTAAAACAAAAGGACATCTTCGGGTAGAGGTATTTTGAGCAGTATCGTATCCAGTGGCTCATCAAGTCCCTCGAAATCCGTCGAGGACTCTCGTGGATCTGCTTGGGGGAAAAGAGTATAGCCACCGATCTGAGCATCTGGCAAAGTATAGCCTCTGATAGAACCTTGAGTTTGACTTCTACGCATTTCTAACGCCACTTTACCCCGATAAGTTTCATAGGCTTCCGTGAATTCCTCAATGAACTCCTCTTCCTCAACGAAGTCACTGCGATCGAGATCGTGAAACATTACATCATAAAACTGATAGTCCTCTAATGGCATTAATTCTTTGCCAGAACTCCACTGAATTGCCGAACAAGTGGAGGGATATGCACACAAAATTCCCACCTCTCCAACCTTTGGATTTTTGTCGGGCAAAAAGTCAAAGTTAGTTTCCAGATTTGCCTCATTGAGATCGGGTTGAGGAAAATAACGGATACGAAAGATTGTTTGTTGAAACCAATTGGCCTGAAATTCCTTCCACGGCTGTTGATAAGGATAGGGACAACCGTAAGAATCACAATTCGCAATAAAAAACTGGAGAATCCCCTGCTGTGGAAATGGCTCGATAGATGGCGCTTCGGCAAAGTTAATCTGGGCCAATAGATGCAAATATTCCCCTTCTGGTGTCTGAGGATAGCTCATCCCCTTGGGTAGATACGGTAAGCCAGCCCGACTGATTTGCCCTCCCGGAAACTTGCTATTCCACCAGGTTAAAGTGTCGTCGGGAACAAGTCGAATATCAAGATAGGGTTTGATGGTTGCTTCGATGCGATCGCCATAGGGTTCTAGGATGGGCGGTAAGGGTTGTTTAAGATTACTCATTATGATGATTAAAAATAGTTAGTTTTACGACGTTGCTTGACCAAAATAATAAGGTATCAAGCCTCCCGCTTTAGCGATCGGTCATTGATAATTGATAATTGATAATTGAGTGGGTGCGATCATTACATCAGAGGGTGTTTTCTACTACATAAAAAACACGGGAAAAATCCTGCCGGACTAAATCCGATTGCTGTATGTAAAACCAAAGAACTTCTCCTGATGTATCTATTAGGAGAAGCATCGTATCCAGTGGGCCGTCAAGTCCCTCGAAACCCGTCGAGTATTCCCGTGCGTTTGGATCTTCTTGGGAAAAGGTAGTATAGCCACCGATATGAGATAAACCCGACGAGCCTTCCCGTGGATCTTCTTGGGGAAAGAGAGTATAGCCACCGAGTCGGGCAGATATGTGAGTATAACTGGTAGAATCTTCAGTTTTACTTGTAGTCGTTTCTTCATTAGTCCTTACTTCAAACACTTCTCCCCAAGAATCATAGGCTCCTTCATAGGCTTCTGTGAATTCATCAATGAAGCGCATGGCAGCTCGGCGATCGCTCCAATCGAGGTCATGAAACAGCACATCATAAAACTGATAGTCCACTGTTGGCATGAATTCATATCCAGACCACCACTGAATGGCTGAACAAGTGGGGGGATACGCGCCCACAATACTAAATTCTGCTACTGCGTCCAGATCTCTAAGCTCTGGGTTTTTGTCGGGCAAGAAGTCAAAGTTGGTTTCTAGATTGGCCTCATCCATATCTGGATCAGCAAAATAGCGGATACAGAAGGTTGTTTGTTGAAACCAGTCGGTCTTATCAAATTCACTATAGTGTTCGTGGAGACAACCGTAATAGCCACTATCGGCAATAAAAACCTGAAGAATCCCCTGCCGTGGAAATGGCTCCATAGATGGCGCTTCAGCAAAATTAATCTGAATCAACAGATGCAAATATTCCCCTTCTGGTGTTTGAGGATAGCTCATCCCCTTGGGTAGATAGGGTAAGCCAGCCCGACTGATTTGCTCTCCTGGAAATTTGCTATTCCACCAAGTTAAAGTATCGTCAGGAACAAGGTGAATCCCCAGATAGGGTTTAGCAGTTGCTTCGATGCGATCGCGATAGGGTTCTAGAATAGCTGGCATCACTTTCCTGATCACATAATTTGAGGATTCCGCATCTAGAGGAGAATTAACAGCAGCCCAAGCCCTGCGCCACATTGGGTCAAGATTTGTCGTTTGATCAATCTGAGTTCCGAGAAGGTTTGCCTCACTCAAATCGACTCCAGTTAGATTTGCGCCTTTGAGGTTGGCATTTTCCAAGTTTGCCCTGCTTAGATTGGCATTACTCAAATCTACTCCACTCAATTCCCGTCCACACTGACTATTATTCAGGATTTCCCAGACTAATTGCCACTTAGGATCGAGTTGGGTTGCTGAGTTAATTACAGTGTTTTTAAGTATTGCTCCGTCGAGGTTTACTCCTTGAAGATTTGCACCTGATAAATCAGCTTCTTCAAGTATTGCTCCGTCGAGGTTTGCTCCTTGAAGATTTGCACCTGATAAATCAGCTTGTTCAAGCATTACCCGATTGAGGTTTGCTCCTTGAAGATTTGCACCAGATAGGTTGATCGATCGCAAATTCAAGCCACTTAGGTTAGCATCAGTTAAATTGGCTCCTGCAAGGCACAACTCTCGATAGCTAGCGTTTCTCAAATCAGCTCCACTCAAATTTGTGTTGCGAAAATTGGTGCTGAAGAGTTTTGTAGATTGAAGATTCGCCCCAGCAAGATTCATTCCTTGGAAATCCTGGCGACTGAGGTCAGCATTTCGTAAATCTAGATCCTCTGTAACTTGATTATTGAAAATAGCCCAAATCTTGCGCCAAGTAGGATCGAGTTGCGTTTGCGTATCAATGATAGTTCCTTGTAAGAGAACTCCCTCTAAATCTGCTCCCTGTAAATTTGCGCTCTTCAAGTTTGCATGACTCAGATTGACATAAGATAGATTGACTTTTGGTAGGTTTGCCTGTTGGAGGTTGGCGTTAGAGAAATTGACGTGCTCCAGTATAGATTTCTCAAAATTGGCATTGCTGAGGTCAGAATGGCTAAAGTCTAGCTTGTACAAGGATACATTCGCAAAATTAGCTCCCTTGAAACTGATGTGGCTGAAATCATCTCCTTGACCGAAGCGAGCACCTTGAAAGTTGGCGCGATCGCACTTAGCTCCTTGCAGTTTAATGCTTTCAAGACGGGCATTTTGTAAATTAGCGTCTTCTAAAGTGGCGTCAGTTAGATTAGCCCAATTGAGATGGGCGTTGCTTAAATCAGCCTGTTGTAGATTTGCCTGACTTAAATTAGGATTACCAGAGAGGGCGACATCGCTCAAATTCGCCTCTTTCAAATTAGCACCGCTTAGATCGACGAAAGATAGATTGCTTCGTTGTAAGTTTGCCTGTTGTAAGTTGGCGTTAGTTAACTTAGTGTGATTCAAGTGAGTATTACTCAAGTTAGCTTGAGATAAATTGACCCCAGTTAAATCAGCATCTTGAAAACTAGCATGACTTAGATCGACTCCCGATAAATTAAGTTCAGCAAAGTCAGTTGCCGGATTGAGTCCAATTTCTCTGGCTCGTTTCAGGAAATTCTCAGCACTTTCTTGACGTAGAAGATCAACAATTTCTTGGCGATCGCTTCGGGTTAATTGACCTTGGTGTTGCGGCTGTGTCGATTGATCTGAATGACTGGATTCATCTGCCATTGCACTATTTCGCCGTCTGCGACGACGTGGAGGTTGTCCTGAATCACTCATGGCGGTCTCGCGATAATACTTTTGTACTATCTAGGATAACGGCGCGGAAATTGAACGTCAAGCTAATTACATCATTTTGCGATCGCGGTGTGGTTCAATGACTTTTTTAACAGTTTCAGACATACCATAATTCGTGCGGACAATTTGAGGACAACGCAGACAGGCGTCTTTCCCTTCCTGTTGCCACCATCGACAATCTTGACGAATGCGACAGGGTGGTAAGTCTTTCACCACTGTCGGTAATCCCTCGACAATTTGTTGAATAAGATGGCATTGATGTCCATCAAAATGTTGACATCTCCGTTCCCAGCAAGGAGCAGCGATTCGATAAACTTCAGTTGGATCAACGGGTTCAGATAATGCTAGTAATTCATCCGTTATTGGCTGAGGTTCCCGCAGATATGCTACTTGTGGACTGTCAACAGTGCCACCTACTATACCGAAGACAACGCTACCCTGAGTATCAGGGGGAGAGCTAGGACAGAGTGAAGATTTACTGTCTTTTGGATGTGCCATTTCTGACGGCATTGGTGTTTCCTGACTCAGCTTGGTTATGTCTTTTTTTGAATTATTCATTTTTTTCAATAAATGAGAATTTATTTGAAATTTAACGATGAATTGAAACAAGATGACAACGGGGTTTAATTCTTGGGAGCAAGTGTTTGATTTAGTTAACGATATCGATTCATTTTATTTTTCAACCATTGTCTCAGTAAACCTAAGGTTTTAGTTGGTGGATCGTTAGCTATCTCAGCTTTAGAGTTATTCCCCGCCTGATCATTAACTTGGTCTACAGATATTACACCTGCTTCAATTGGAGGAGGCACTGGCGCTGTGCCTGCAAGAGGAGGCATTGGCGCTGTGCCTGCAAGTGGAATGCTACTGTGACTATCGGCACTGGCTATTCCTCGACGCCCTAACGCTCGATCGACGGCTCGCTCAATCGCTTCCCCTAATTCTTTCGTGTCAATTTCAAGGTCAAACTTGAGATCAATTTGTAAGTCTGGAGACAAATAAGTTTGTAATTCTTGTTTTTCTTTCTCATCAACCTGTTCAGAGAGTAAATTATAGGCTTTTAACTGTAAATTACCTGTCTCGTTTTTTACCACTTGGCGTAGCAAATATCTCCCTGGTTGACCATAGTTAAGCGCCTCGTCTAAAGCTGCCATCCGGATTTCTTCAGACTCACTGGTCAAACGTTGTTTAACTCCCTCTAAGCCACCCAGTACGCCAGAATTTAATGGGTAATCTTGTCCGCCTAAAACGGCGTCATTGGGATTGGGTTGATCGGAATTGGCTGTCATCGGTTACGATTGTTGTCGGTATATTTAAGAATCAGCACTTTCTTGACGTAGCCGATCAACAATTTCTTGGCGTTCGCTTCTGGTTAATTGACCTTGGTGTTGCGGCTGTGTCGATTTATCTGGATGACTGGATTCGTCGTCAAATGCACTATTTCGCCGTCTGCGGCGACGTGGAGGTTGTGCTGAATCACTCATGGCGGTCTCGCGATAATACTTTTGTACTATCTAGGATAACGACACGGAAATTGAACGTCAAGCCAATTACATAATTTGGCGATCGCACCATTGCGATCGCCAAAAATGAACAATCTAACTATGCACCCTGTTTGTAAATTTTTTTCAATCCCCATACTCCTATTACGATAATACCTAAGACAGAGCTAGGTTCAGCCACTGACGTAGGAAGGTAAAAAACTGTCGCGTTGTCTAGGATTGAGTTAGAGTTGTTGTACTGAGAATTAGCTCCCCTATCCACCACCTGCGAAGCCGTATAGTATTCGCTAATACTAATCCTGTTGTCACTGTTCCAATCTATAAACTCGATGTTGTTGGGATTAGCGTTGTTAAATAGATTGGTATAGAATCTTGGTGGCTCAGGTAACACTTCTGTCGCTCCAGCACCACTAAAAAACGCGATGTTATTCAGGGTTGATAATTCGTTCCAAAAACTACCTCCGTAGCAAGACAAATTAACGACTAACTTTGTGGACGTGGCTGGCAATCCCGCAAGTGCGCTGTGAAGTTCATCAGCAAACATGCGCTCTCCCGGTAGAGAATAGCATTCATTTGATGATCCATGTCCATGGTAAACAAAGGTGAAGAAATCATTATCATCTACACCTGCATTCATAATGGCTTGAGTAATCCCCTCTGATGTAACTGCGCCAGTCAACACATTCATGTTTTCTGGTTCCCAGTTAGACCACAGCCCAAACTGATTGCTCAAGTTCGTCATGCGCGTTCCTGCGATCGTATCATCAAAGGATGCTCCTCCGGGATAATGGGGACCTACCATAAGCGATCGCCAAATAGTGGCGGCGGATACGTTTTCCCCTAAAAGTCCGAATACGCATAAACATCCGAACAGGAGTGATAACTTATTTAGTAAACCTTTAACTTTCATTGCGTCTTCCCCTTACCGTTATAATTATGCTGCAAACGACTTGGTCAGCCTTGATTCGACTGATCCTTTAGCTATCAGGCAAGGTAAACACTTAGTCTCTATCGATAATGTCGGCTTAACAAGTTGTCCTCAAAAATTTTGGGTTCAGTGGAGTTTTAGCTCAATGCCACAACGATTTGAGGAAGTAGCCATACTTCAGCCTCTAGCCATGCCTGACATTGTTCCTGCTGCTAATAAGTAAATAGACTTAACTAGTCTAGCAAAAGATTAGGCATTTTGGGATGTTCATCACCGATTAACTTAATGAATTAATGCAAATATTTACTGAGTATTCAGTTTATTTATTGTAAAAAAAAGTTACACCATAACAATACATCATCAACGATGAACTATTAACGTGAAATTCTGTGTCTTTTAGGCATGGGATGAGGTTAACTGAATCTCGCTGTCGTTATCACGGTTAGGACTGTCTTGAACGTCTGAAACGGGAAGGGATCAAGCATAAATTTTCTGTCTTCTGCCCAGGAGCCTTGTTCAATTGCGATTTAGGAGTGCGGGTTGAGTTAGGTTATCGGTTTTTATCATAATATTATCGGTCAAACCCGCCCGATTGTAGGGGCGGGTTTAGTTAAGTTATCGGTCAAACCCAATAACTTTTGACGTTTGACTTATTTAGGCTCCATAATGTTCACCCCTAACCTTCCCTCGAAACACAATGTATTGATAGATGTTGTATGCCAACATAATCGGAATCAGAACACCGATAAAGATGATCATGAACACCAGTGCACTGGGGTCAGCCGCCGCCTCATAAATGGTGATCTGAGTGGGGATAATGTAGGGAAACACAACCAAGGCTAATCCTAGGAATGTCAGCAAAAACAGGAGAATTGTCCAAATTAATGGCGTTCTCTCTTCCTGTCGATCCAGACTTCTCCAGAGTAGCCAAATTAGGGTGATTCCCAGTAGGGGTATGGCAGCAAAGATATACACTTGAGGTTGAGAAAAAAGACGCGATCGCGCATATTCATAAAAGATGGGCGTGGTAATCGTAATCACAATCGCGCCAATTAGCGTTGTGATCGCGGCAATTCTAGCAGTTTTGTAATGGGTGGCTTGTAATTCTCCCTCTGTTTTCAAAACCAAATAGGTTGAGCCAATCAACACATACCCTTGAATCAAAGTCAATGCCATCAGCACAGATTGCCAGGTAAGCCAATCCCAAGTCCCACCAATAAAATGACCCGCTTCATCAACCGTAATCCCCGATAGCACAGCCCCCAACGCAAATCCTTGACCCAGTGCAGCACTAAAACTTCCGACACCAAACGCTAAATTCCAGAAGAACTTACGATCCGCTTGTTCACGAAACTCAAACGCCACCGCCCGGAAGATAAACCCAAAGATCATCAAGAAAATGGGGATGTACAAGGCAGTTAAAATCGTGCCGTAGGCTAAAGGAAATGCCCCAAACAAACCTCCTCCCATAATCACCAGCCAGGTTTCGTTGGCATCCCAAACATTACCCAAACTGGTCATTAAAATACCCCGGCGTTCCTCAGTTGAAGAAGTTAGGGATAAAATGCCCACCCCTAAATCAAATCCATCTAGCATCACGTAGAGGAAGAGAAATAAGGCTAAAATAGCAAACCAAACTTGGGGAAGAAAATAGGATAATGTTTCCATAAAATCTCCTACTGTTGCGTTTCTAGGGGACGTTCATCGGGAATAAACTGTCCAGGCTCAGTGTTGACTCCTGCTTGAGTTTCAGAAGTGGGTAAAGGGAGGTTGAAATTGGGACCTCGGCGGATAATTCGGCTCCCGAAAAATAAAGCGGCACAAAATAACAGGGTATAAACCCCGCTGAAACTGAGTAACGAGGTTAACACATTACTGGCTGGAATATTAGACACGGCATCTACAGTGCGAATCTGCCCGTAAACTGTCCATGGCTGTCGTCCCACACAGCGGACAATCCAGCCGGATTCAACCGCAATATAACCGAGGGGTGCGGCAAAAATCCAGGCAAACAGAAGCCAACGCTGCTGGGTAATGTTTTCCGGTGAAAGCTTACCCCGTAGCCATTGCAGTACACTCACCAGCATTAATCCGGCGAAGAAGAAACCAATGGCAATCATAATTCGGAAGGAATAGTAGATTAACCCTAATAGATGGGGTCGATCTTCTGGTTTCCACTCCTTCAATCCTAATACGGGTTCTGGCAATTCTTTTTTGAATTCCAAGATATATCCCAACGCATTGGGAACTTTAATTTCCCAATCATTTTGTTCGGCGGTTTCATTAGGCAATGCCAAAAGACTCCAATCAGCGGCAACGCCTGCGGGTACAGTTTCCCACTGCGCCTCCATCGCGGCTAGTTTGGAGGGCTGATGATGATACACTTGTTCGCCACTTAAATGTCCAATATAGATCTGTAAGGGAGCAACTGCGATCGCAACCGCTAAGACAATTTTCAACGCCTTAGAAAAGAAGGCGGAATGGCGTTTGTTGAGAATATACCAAGCGCTAATTCCACCAATCACAAACAGCGATGTCTCCAGAGTGCCAAAGAACATGTGCAGAACGCTGTTCATCATAAAGGGATTAAAAATTGCCTGAAAATAATCACTGACAATAAACTTGCCATCGACAAATTCTCCCCCGGCTGGGGTTTGCATCCAGGAATTGGCGGCTAAAATCCAGAACGTGGATAAGTTGGCACCGAATGCCACAAGAATAGTTGCAACGTAGTGCATGATTGGATGAACACGCTGCCAACCAAACACCATAATCCCCAAAAACGCCGCTTCTAGCATGAACGCCATCGACGCTTCAAAGCCGAGAATGCTGCCAAAAAAATTACCAACCGCCTCGGAAAAGGATGCCCAGTTGGTGCCAAACTGAAATTCCATCGGCACACCTGTAGCGACACCGATGCCAAAGTTAAGCACATACAGCTTTGACCAGAAGCGAGCATGGTAATAATAATCAGGATTGCGCGTCTTCAGCCAAAGTCCTTCCACAATAACCAGGTAAATCCCCATCCCTGTGGTGAGAACGGGCCACAGCATGTGAAAAATAGCTGTCACCGCAAATTGCAGACGTGACAGCACGACGGTATCGGACAAAAATTCCATAACGTTCCGTTACATAAGACCTGAACATGGACTAGAAAACCTGCGATCAGGCTCATGACCCGATTAGTTCTTATCCTAACCTGCTCAAACCGTGACGACGAGGGGCATATCCTCCCCAAGGGCATTCTTTTTTTAGCAAGAGGAGGCGATTGAAATCGCTGCTACACAAACAAAGTCCGCCTGCGCGGACTGGGTTATATAGCACTACGCACTAAGGTTAGGACATATCCAGAAAAATTCAAATCGCTCAATTCCTTGTAAGGTAAGCGTTTGTCTTCACTATTGCATATTCCACACCGAGCGAAGCCGAGGTGTTGCCTATTGCCTATTCCCTGGCGCGTAGCGCTATATGCGGGGAGGACAGAAGATGCTTCCCTTCTGTTGCACGGAAGGGGGGAGAATTCAAAGCCTCTCTCCTTGCAGGAGAGAGGTTTTCCAGATCCCGACCAAAAGTAAGGTACAGGATAACCACAGGGTTTGGTGCCTTTAGCGCGGTAGCGTTTCCTGTGCCACATCCCCTAAGTTAAATAGGAATGGCACACTACTATTGGAATCGCCGCCCATGACCAAAACTTTCGGCATTTGCGCCCCACCTTGTTTCCAGGCTTCGATCGCTTCTTTTTGCAGAACTAAGGGTCCGCCTTGCTCTCTCAGGGTTTCCGCCAGCAGTCGTTGGGCTTCGGCTCTACCCTTAGCGCGATTAATGTCCGCTTGGGCTTGTTGTTCGGCTTCCCTGGCAACGTAAACAGCACGTTGCGCCCGTTGTTCAGCGATTTGTTTTTCCTCAACCGCCCTGGAGAACTCTGGGGAGAAGGTTAGGTCAACCACGCTGGTATCCAGGACGATGATGCCATACTTTTCCAACCGTTCATTCAACGCATCATCAAAGTCCTGCTTCAGTTCAGTCCGTTTGGTGATGGCTTCTTCTACCGTTCGCCGCGCTGCTGCAACTTTGAACGATTCCTGAGTCTGGGGGGCGATAATTTTCGAGACGATATTCTGTAATGTGCCTTGTGTCCGTCGGATCGTAACCACCTGTGTGGGATCAAGACGGAAGTTGATCGCGAAGCTAGCCGAGAGATCCTGAAGATCCTTAGTGGAACTCTGGGCGGGAACTTCAAATTTTTGCACAGTCACATCATATACGTCCACCACTGAAACCAAGGGGGGTTTAATGTGGATTCCCTCTAGTAAGGCTCCATCTCTGGCTTTACCCAAGATGCTGATGACCCCGGCTTGACCTGGGTTGATGATCACAAAGGAGCTAAAGCTAAGGAGAATCAAGGCTGCTGCGATAATCCCTCCCACTAAAGCTTGCCAATTCTGTGAATTCTGATACTTCAACGTTTACTCTCCTTACTCAAACGCCATTGGCGACTCTTTACAGCCTACCAATGTTCAGACTCAATTGCGGCGATTAAGGGAAGATAGGGGAGCTGGGGGTGATGGGGTGACGGGGTGATGGGGTGACGGGGTGATGGGGTGACGGGGTGATGGGGTGCCCTAATTTTCCATCCTCAACCCTTAATTTTTGCATAAATATATCTCAATCTATCTCAACAAACCATAAAATGATTCATAATATTTATGAATTGTCTGGTTCAATTCATTCGGATTAATGCTATTAAAATAGATAGAGATATGTATAGTGGATGTAAAAGTGAAAAAGTGCCATGAAGAACAGTACCTTTAGATTTATTATCTTTGTTCTGGTCGCGTCTTGTTTAGTCATCGCGCCGAACGTTCAATCAAGTAATACTAATACCCATTCGGTTAACTGGGGGTATAGTGGCGATGAATCCCCGGAAAATTGGGGAGACTTAAGTCCAGAATTTAAAATGTGTAAACTCGGCAAAGCTCAGTCTCCTATTGACCTGAACGATCAGTCAGCTTCTAGCGCTGACTCTCTGGAATTTACCTATAAAAATACACCCTTTAAAGTCATTAATAATGGTCATGCTATTGAAGTTGCCTACAAAGCTGGGAGTTCTATCAAAATTGAGGGTAAGCGGTATGAACTGCTCCAGTTTCATTTCCATGCTCCCAGCGAACACACGGTTAAGGGCGCATACTATCCCATGGAAGCCCACCTGGTTCATAAAAGTGAGGATGGACAATTGGCGGTCATTGGCGTTTTCCTGAAAGAAGGTCAATACAATCCATTTATTGAAACCCTATGGGCGAATCTACCAACCCAAAAAGGAGAACGAATCGTCCGAGGTGTGACGGTTAATGCCAGTGCTTTACCGCCAAAAGATAAGTCTTATTATCATTACACAGGCTCATTAACTACCCCACCTTGTACAGAAGGCGTGAATTGGTATGTTTTGAAACAGCCCATTGAGATGTCATCCCAGCAGCTTGCTAAGTTTCAGTCGGTTTATAGCGGTAATGCTCGACCTGTCCAACCTCTGAATAAACGAGTTATTAAAACCAAAGAGTTTTAAGTGTTGACCCGCCGCAACCCTCGATAAAATCGGGTTTGTAGGGGCGGGTGCGAGGGACTAATTTGGATGGTTTTCCCTAGTTTGGTTACAAAACCCGCCCTGACTCAGGTTTGAGATCTTCTGTTCCCTGTTCTCTGTCCGTGAGTTCTTCCATCTTAAACGGATATAGGAGTTTTCAGAAGAGTGACAAAGTTCGATAGAATTTGTAAGCCTGCGGTGGACGACTTTTCAGGATGGAACTGAACCGCCATCATATTATCCCGCGCGATCGCCGCCGTGACGTGTTGTGAGCCGTGGGTTACTGTAGCGGCGCGAATCGCCGGATCAACGGGTTCAACGTAGTAGGAATGGACAAAATAAACTTGTGGATTTTCTGATAACTGCATCCACAAGGGACAATCCGGTTGAGTAAACTCCAAGTGATTCCACCCCATGTGCGGAATCCGGATATCCGGTTCTGGCTGAAATCGCCGCACTTTCCCAGGGATAATCCCTAATCCGGGTTCTTTTCCTTCTTCTGAACCCTCAAACAGAATTTGCAACCCCAAACAGATACCCAGGAACGGTTTACCACTGGCAATTACCCGTTTAATCGGTTCCTCAAGTCCACGCGATCGCAAATGCTGTACAGCCGGATCAAATGAACCCACTCCCGGTAGTACAACCGCATCCGCCTGTTCAATCTCAGCCGCGACATCCGTTATCTTGGTTGTTGCACCTGCATTCTCCAACCCTTTACAAGCCGAGTGCAAGTTACCCATATCGTAATCAACCACCGCAATGATTGGCATAAACCGATTCCTCGTTATTTTTGTGGTTAAATCTTTATTTTAATGAGTTCGGTGCTAATCGATAATGTCAACAACTATCCTTTTGACTTCCTTTCAAACCTGGTTACCTCATCAGAAATCCAATGCGTCCGATGATTTACTCCTCAAACTCCAAGCTGAGAGTAACCTGTTCCAAGATCAAGCCATATCGTTAACCTTCCTGAGACAGCTACCCGTGGACGTATTCCCCGCCAGCGATTTAGCGATCGCGAAAATTGAACACCTGCAACCGGATGTGGTGATCTGTTGCGGTATGGCAGAATCCCGTTCCCGATTAACTGTAGAAGCTGGAGCAACGCCTCGATACCTTGTTGCTCAAGTGTATTGGTTCATTTATTATCTACTTCTTCAACCAATTTTAAGCCTGAAAGGGTTGTCCTATTGTCTTCCCGCCTTCTTTGGCAATGAGACATCTTTCGAGACTCAATTGCTCAAAACTGCTGTAGACTTAGAGAAATTAGTCGAGGGATTAACTGAAACTGAGATTAGTCATGACGCGGGAAAATTTGTCTGTGAAGGACTCTATTATCAGCTATTACGCTATTTTCAGGATTATTCCCCAACAACAGGCTGCATTTTTGTCCACGTTCCCGTACTAACCCCCGAAAATCTAGCCACAATTTTGACTGACTTTCGCCTAATTATTTCCCGAATCGCCCTTTGGTCAACCCTTCAACACCAAAGCCGAAGACGAGATGCAACGACTGCGGCTTAGAGACAAAGGCAATATTGATTCCTTCTGCTTTAATGGAGTTTTTTTAGGTTGGGTTTCGACTTCGCTCAACCCAACCGACTAACCCCTGCACAGCGCAGCGGAAATACTTGAACAGCTTCGTAGATAGGATGAAAATGTAGAGACGCGCCATGGCGTGTCTGGGAAGCGGGGGAAGATGTTAGCTATTCAGTTATTTCTACCTTCTTGCACTAGACGAAAAAGCAGATACCCTAACAGGAATGTCGATCCAAGGTTTTCTTGCCTAAAATGGTAAAAATAAGTTTCCTGTAGGAATGGCATCATGGTGGAACCGGGGACAGCGTTGAGTAGTGTCGGCGCTTTAATCGTGAAAAACTTAGAACTCAAGCAGATTTGGCTGAAACTACAGCAGGAAAATCTGGAAGAGTACGTTAACGATTTTTTCCAAGACTGCCTCAGCGAGGGGGTACTATTAGCCTCACCGCATATCCTCAAGAAAGCCTTACTTGAAGCCTTAGCGGAATTCTTGACAATAATCGAAGATGAACTATTAGTTGAATGTGGGTTAAGCGGCGCAGAAATCCGCGACACCTATCAAGTCGCAATCGAGCAGTTTATCCGAGATGACGACGTGAAACCGCTATTGGGAAAAGCCTTTGAAAAAAAATGTCGCGCCATCGACGCCAATCAATTAAGAACCATTTGGGTACAGCGCTATTCACCCAATATGCCAACTGGGTTTAACTGGGATGGGATTGCCAAGCAATATGTAAAAGATGTGAGACGCATTGTTAGGAATTCGCCAGAGTTAGAGGAACTGTTAGAATTAGAGATTCAGGAATCCATAGAAGAAAAAGTTCGAGAAATTGCTGGAATTCCTCCGGATTTTAATTTACCCAAATATCAAGAGGGATTACGGGAACGCTACAGCAACTTAAATCTATCCAGTTTAGACACAACAGGCTGCGCCTATAACCAACTGAAACTCTGGCAAGTTTTCATTCCGCAAAATGTGCGACAAGTTCATCAGGGATTACCCCAACTCTATGAACTGCCCAAAGAACATCAGCGGCGACTGCGAGAGAGTAATCAACTTGACACAGATATATCCATCGAAGAGTTAACCGACTATAAACAGGTTTATTCTCAACAGCCAATCCGCCCCATCAATGAAATTATTAACGATAAAGATAACTATCCCTATCTGGTGATTCTCGGTGATCCGGGTTCTGGCAAGTCTACCTTGTTGCAATATTTGGCATTAGATTGGGCAAATTCTACCCCCAATGACGCCAGTTTACAGCCGATACCCCTGCTGATTGAATTACGCACCTATATGCGAAATCGCGATGCGGGACAATGTAAGAATTTCCTGGAATTCTTCCATGATAGCAGTGGGATTGTCTGTCATCTGAATCAGCATCAACTGGTGGAACGGTTAAAAGCCGGAAATGCTTTGGTGATGTTTGATGGCTTGGATGAGGTATTTGATCCGGGAAAACGCGAGGATGTAATTACCGATATTCATCGCTTTACCAATGACTATCCTGAGGTGCGAGTAATCGTCACCTCTCGCGTGATTGGCTATAAACCACAGCGGTTACAAGATGCCCAGTTTGATCATTTTATGTTGCAAGATTTGGAGGCAAATCAGATTCAGGAGTTTATTACCCGTTGGCATGATTTAACGTTTACGGATCAAGTGGATAAACATAGGAAGCGAGAACGGCTGCAACGGGCAATTGATACCTCAAAAGCGATTCGGGAACTGGCTGAAAATCCCTTATTGCTAACCATGATGGCAATATTAAATCGTAATCAGGAATTGCCCAGAGATAGACCCGAATTATACAACCAAGCGTCGCGGGTATTGCTGCATCAATGGGATGTGGAACGGGCGTTAGTGGAACATCAGCAGTTAGAGATTCAAACCATTGATTATAAAGATAAGCAGGCGATGTTGCGTCGGGTGGCTTATCAGATGCAAGCAGCGGAGAAAGAGTTCGCGGTAGCTAATCTGATTGCGGCGGATGAGTTAGATCAGATTTTGACAGATTATCTGAAAACCTTAGATATCAATAATCCCAGAGTGATAGCTAGGGTGATGATAAAGCAACTGCGGGAACGGAATTTTATATTATGTTTCATGGGGGCGGATTATTATGCCTTTGTGCATCGGACATTTTTGGAATATTTCTGCGCCTGGGAATATGTTTGGCAGTTTGAGAAAGAACGAACAATTTCTCTGGAGGAGTTGAAAAGCGAGGTTTTTGGTAAGCATTGGTGGAATCCATCTTGGGATGAGGTGCTGTGTTTAATCATAGGAATGATTCAGCCAAAAATTGCTGGTCATGTCATTGAATATTTGATTGAAACACCTGATGCAGATGAATGGCATACTGATCTTTCACACAGCAAGCTATTTTTTGCAGCTAAGTGCATTTCAGAAGTGAGAAATCGGGTTGATATTAAGGAAACTGCTGATAAAATGCTCGACCGACTGAAAGGTTTGACTGATGGCGATGACCCTATAGAAAAAGAAGAAGCAATTAGAGTGATCGCAACTATATGGAAAGATGCCCCAGAGACATTAAATTTGCTCAAAGCTATAGCTCAGTCTGATCGCTATTGCTATCATGATTATACTCAATTGATAGCAGTTAAGGGATTAGCCGAGAACTGGAAAAATGACCCTGATACTTTTCTCCTACTGATGGAACTGGCTAAGTCAGATGAGAATGGTCATGTTGGAAATGCAGCGATACAAAAATTACTTAAAGGCTGGAAAGATAAGCCAAACTTTTTGTCCGACCTTAAGACATTGGCTCAGTCAGCTAAGCATTGTCGTGTGCGAGAGACAGCGATGCGAGAATGGGCGCAAGGCGGGTTCTCAGATCCTGATATTTTACCTTTACTGAAGAGAGTGGCTCAGTCTAATGATCATTGGCATGTCCGAGCAGCAGCATTGGAGGAGTTAGCACGAGGCTGGAAAGATGAATCGGGGATATTTGAATTTATATGCGATCGCGCCGTCAATGATCCCTATCCTTTAAAAGATGAGACAAATCCTTTAAAAGATGAGACAAACAAGACACCTAATCCTCGTAAAACGGCACTTGAAATCATTATCAAACAATATCCTGATAATCCCCAGACTCTACCCTTGCTGCGCGACAGAGCCGAAAATGATCCTGATGAAAAAGTTAGGGAGTTTGCTCAGACAGAATTGGCACAATTCGAGAAGCAAAAAAGTGATATATGATATAATTTTAAACATGAATTTTGTTGACATAATCCAATCTAAACAACGTTAGTGTTAACTGAAATTGCACTAAATTTCGAGTTTGTAGTCAGCGCTTTAGCGCTTCTAGCACTAAATTGTTTACTACGAAACCCGCTTAATCAGCGACATTCGTGTTAAATGTGTAGGGGCGGGTTTCACAACTATCTTTTTGGTTGCACCCAGATGTGACTAAACCCGCCCTGTTTCTGGAGTTGTCAATTTATACAAGCGGGTCGTTCCCACAGGGGAATCATATTAGAGGGGCAAACTTTGATAGAATTTAATCAACATCCCTCAACGACAGCACAACAACGTATGACCAAGTAAATTCAACTTAGGTTTTAATACTATGACACTCACCAAAGAAGAAATCATTTATCCCTCTAGTGATGGTAAACCCATGGCAGACAGCACCATTCAATATCAATGGATTACCAAAATCCAAGGCGGCTGTGATGCTTTATTTAAAGATGACCCCAATGTATTTGTCGCCGGAGACTTACTTTGGTATCCAGTTGAAGGCAACAACACCATCTCCCAAGCGCCGGATGTAATGGTTGTGTTTGGCGTACCGAAAGGCGATCGCCGTTCCTACCTACAATGGCGCGAAAATAATATCCCGCCGCAGGTTGTCTTTGAAATCCGTTCTTATCATGACAGCCAGACTAAGATGGATAAAAAACTGGCATTTTATAACCGCTATGGTGTGGAAGAATATTACCTCTATGATCCCGACAATAAAGATTTGAGAGGATGGCAAAGAATTGAGGGACTATTAGAAGTCATTGAACCCATGTCCGGCTGGGTTAGTCCTCGCTTAACGGTGCGGTTTGAATTAACAGAAGCCGGGTTAGAATTATATCGACCTGATGGGCAACGGTTTTTGTCCTATTTGGAATTAGAACAACAGCGAGAACAAGAAGCTCAACGCGCTGAACGGTTAGCGGCAAAATTGCGGGAGTTGAATATTGATCCAGATAGTCTTTAAGGCAATTTAGAGGTTCGTAGTTGCGCTTTAGCGCTATAAACGTTCGCATCGCTTACGACAAAAGTTATAGTGCGTTACGCTACCCTTTGGGAACGCTACGCGAACGCTAACTTCCAGCCCTCACCCCCAGCCCCTCTCCCAAGCTTGGGAGAGGGGAGTAAAAGAGTCCGGTTCCCCTTCTCCCATGCAAAAAAAGCGAAGCATTCTCTGTCCTCCCCCATGGAACAAAAAGCGAAGCATCTGCTGGCTTCCCCCTTTTTAAGGGGGACGGGAGGGGGATCAAAAGGGGGACGGGAGGGGGATCTAATAGGGGGACAGAAGGGGGATCTAATAAGGGGGAACGAGGGGGGATGGAGAAGGGGTTAGGGGATGAGGGGGAAATCATAAAAACGTGCGAATACACAGCCCTAAAACCGGGCGCACGTCGGTGCGCCCCTACGATAAAATAATGATTCAATTTCGCCGATATAACATCCCCGGTAACTGCGACACTAACCCCTCTAATTCCAACTGCAACAAAACACCGGAAACCTCCGCCACTGTCATCCCCGTTTCCTGAACAATCACATCCAAAGGCGTCGGTTCAATCCCTAAAACCTGAAACACCTTTGCCAACTCTGGCGCTAACTTCGGCGTCGCTTTAACAGGTTCTGGCTCAAATAAAGACAACTGTTTCCCAGTATCCAATTCCGGTATCGCCCCCAACATATCTAACAAATGCCCTTCACTCAAAATCACACTTGCCCCCCGATTCAATAATCCCAAACATCCCACCGCATTGGGATTATCTAACGAACCGGGTAACGCATACACATCCCGACAAAACTCATTGGCTTGATACGCCGTAATCAACGCCCCTGATTTCGTTGGCGCTTCCATGACTAAAACCGCCCGACTCAACCCGGCAATAATTCGATTGCGTTGGGGAAAGTGGGGGCGATTCGGCTTGGTTCCTGCTGGATATTCACTTAATACCAATCCCCCGTCTAAAATCGCCTCGTACAAGAGTTTATTTCTAGGCGGATAAATCACATCAATTCCTGTGCCAAAAACCGCTACCGTTCTCCCACCCGCCTCTAAACATCCTTTGTGGGCTTCGGTATCAATCCCGGCTGCCATTCCAGATACTACAGTAAAGCCCTTTTTCGCCAGCGCTGCACTAATTTTCCGTGTCCAACGTTTACCATAATCCGTTGGTTCACGAGTTCCGACGATCGCAACCATCGGCTTCATCCCCTGATTTTCCTGCTGATCCACCTGTCCGCGATAGTACAATACGGGCGGCGGACTGGGAATCTCTAGTAATAAGCGGGGATAATCCGGATCAGCAGGTGTCCAGAAACAGGGATTTTTGATACAGTGTTGTTCCAGAAACTGTTGGGGATTGAGGTGCGATCGCGTCTTCTCTACAGCCTGAACCAATTGCCGCCCAAACCCTTCCACCTGACCCAATTCTTGCACTGGAGACGCCCAAGCCTCAGCTAACGAGTCAAAATGCTGCTGTAGGCGTCGCAGTAATATCGGTCCTACACGCGGGACTTGTGACCAAGCTAACCAATAAGCGCGATCGTCTGGCAATGGATTGTCCTCCCTATCAGTACATATAGCACTACGAGGATACGTTAGGACATTAGTTTATCCCAAGAAGCAACAGGCAACAGTATCGTCAGAATAATTAGAACTCAATTAAGAATAAATTGCATTAACAGGTACAATAATCATCTATCCACTCCAGTGCAGCGTAATCAATCTGAGTGAACCCTGGGCAAATCAAGTCGCCCAATCCCAGATAGGCTCAGATAGTTAGCAATCTGGCAACGGGTCACAAAGGACAGCGATCGCGGCTCACTGGAACTCAACCCAAATCACAATAAGACTGGTCGTAGATGAAAATTACTAGACGTAGTATACTCGGACTCTGCTCTGGACTCGCTCTATTAGTCGTTGCTGGCTGTTCGAGTCCCGACGAACCCGCCGATACTGTAAGCACAGATAGCGCAGCCGATAACACAGCCGATGCAGGAGAAATTAACCTCTACTCCGCCCGTCATTATGACACCGATGATGCCCTCTACAACAACTTCACCGAAGAAACGGGAATCGAAGTGAACCTGATTGAAGGAGACGCCGATGAGTTGATTGAACGGATTAAGAGTGAAGGCGAAAACAGTCCGGCGGACGTATTAATTACCGTTGACGTGGGACGCCTGTGGCGGGCGCAAGAGGAGGGATTGTTACAACCCATTTCCTCAGAAACCTTAGAATCAGCCGTTCCCGCCAATCTCCGTGATCCCCAAGGCGAATGGTTTGGGTTATCCAAACGGGCGCGAATTATTGTCTATAACCAAGAGAATGTGCAGCCAGAGGAACTCTCCACTTATGAAGCCTTAGCCGAACCCGAATGGAAAGGACGAGTTTGCATCCGCAGTTCCGAAAATATCTACAACCAATCCTTAGTCGCCTCTAAAATCGAAGGCAAAGGAGAACAAGAGACAGAAACCTGGGTCAAAGGCTTAGTGGATAACTTTGCCCGTCCCCCGGAAGGAAATGACACGGCGCAAATTAAAGCCGTAGCTGCGGGTCAATGTGATGTCGCGATCGTTAACCATTATTATGTAGCCCGTCTCAAAAAATCCGATGCGGCAGAAGATCAAGAGGTAGCGGAACAAGTGGGCGTGTTCTTCCCCAATCAAAGCGCCGATGGGACTCATGTCAACATCAGTGGTGGCGGTGTGGTTACCGATGCGCCGAACCAAGAGAATGCCGTTAAGTTTCTAGAGTACCTGGTGACGCCAGAAGCCCAGGAAATCTTTGCCAATCAAGCGAATGAGTATCCTGTCGTGACAGAGATGGAACCCAATCCTGTTGTGGCTGATTTTGGCGACTTCAAAGAATCAGAGTTAGATGTCGTTAGTTATGGAGAAAAGAACCCAGAAGCGGTTAAGCTAATGGATCGGGCAGGTTGGAAATAATCCTAATCCTTTAATCCCAGTGGGGGAAGATGGGAAAGTTGTAAGTGTGTAGGGGCGGGTTTCACGATTATCGTTTTTTGCCCGCCCTGAAGTGACTAAACCCGCCCTCATCTTCACTCTCCCTTGGGAAAGCTTAGTTTTTGCCTGGGGGAAATTTCAGGTTAACGCAGGTTCACTGGATTGATAAATATGAGCCGCTTTCAGCATATGATAGGTAATCAACAATTGAGTTAAGGCTAAGGGATAACTCTGGAGTGTTTCCCCTGTGGTTCCCGTAACCTTACCAATATTGGGATCACCTTCTAATGTGCAGTATTTACCCAAGTAAGGAATTTCACTACATAGAATCCGCTCTAATTCCCGTACCTGTTCCTCTGTCGCATGACCGTCAACTTCCAGGACATCCACAGGCTTACCCATATCTCGGTCTAATTCGAGACGAATGGCTGTACTCAGATGGGATTTGCTGGGACTGAGGAGTCGGGTAAAATCTGGATGAGGAATCGTCGGTCTGAGAACTAACCGCACATTCAGCATTAAATCCCTCTGTTCGTCAGATAATTCGTCAGGAGGATAGAAACTGACGACAATATCTGACCACTTACGCTGGGGGCGGATAAATTCCTCGGAATCCGGTTCCCGTTTTCTCAACTGTTCGAGTACCTGTTCATCCGTATACCCTCGCTTGCGTGTATCCCGCTTAACTTTCCACTCACTCCGCAGCGATTCTGGGGGGGCTAAAAATGCCTTGACATCAAAGCACTCACGCGCCAAACGAGTAGAATAACCAAGTAATCCTTCAACAATCACAAATCGTCGGGGTTGAATGTACTCTGGAGGTTCAAAGGTACCCGTGTTGTGGTTGTAAATGGGTTTGAGAATCGATTGTCCCGTTCGCAGCAAACCCAGATGCTGCTGCATGATATCTAGATAGTTACAGTCAGGATGGAGGGCTGAAATCGCTTTTTGCGCCCGTTGCTGGCGATCATAGCGATGGTAATCATCGGTACAGAGGATGGTGACTTCATCTTCGCCCAATATTTGAGCAATTCCTCGTGTTAGCGTTGTTTTGCCAGCAGCGCTATCACCGACAATACCGAGGATAATAGGGCGATGAGTCATAGGTCTTCGATGATTATAAAATTAGGGAACTCCTGATTCGTATAATTCTAGGTGGGAAGGGGATATTTGTCATTCGTCATTCGTCATTCGTCATTCGTCCCCAGCTTCCCCAGCTTCCCTAGCTTCCCCAGCTTCCCCAGCTTCCCCAGCTTCCCCAGCTTCCCCAGCTTCCCCCGCTTCCCCAGCTTCCCTAAACCTCATCCAGCCATCTGACTAGCGATATCATCCGTCTTTGCCGCCATGATAAAGTCGTTTTTGTGTAAGCCGGAGATGGCGTGAGTCCACCAGGTTACAGTGACTTTACCATACTCGGTTAAAATAGCGGGGTGATGTCCTTGTTCCTCGGCAATTTCACCCACACGGTTGGTAAAGGCGATCGCTTCTTTGAAATCGGGAAATTCATAAGACCGTTCTAAGTGGGCTTCCCCTTCTGGCTGAATTAGGTTCCAGTCGGGAATTTCCGGTTTCAGTTGGGCGATCTCCTCTTGGCTAACGGGGGATGAATTCTTGGTGCAAGCTTCGCATTTTTGTTGGTTTAATTGAGCCATCGTGATTATCCTTGTAACTGCCATCACTTTCACATACCAACTTTGTCAGAGCATCTATCTGAGGAGGAATGCCACGCTTCATACCGACTACGAACCTAGCTTAGGAAAATTTTAGAAAGGGGGGTGACACCCCTAATACCAAAAATGATATAGTGTGATAGATAGATGCACCCTGATAATTGGGAGAGTCCTTTGAGTGGCTCTCTTTTTTATTGGTTATTGGTCTAAGTAAGTGGACACAATTAAAGTTAGCGGTGGAGATTAGGGAACAGGGAACACCTCGACTTCGCTCGGTGTGTCACAGGGAACAGGGAACAGTAAGGGTTTGAGGCTTGTTTACATAACTTAATCTAGTTAAGTTTATTTCCACCAACCTACTTATGACATCCTGTTAACGCTCAATCAAAGACTTTCAGGTTAAACTGTTCTAGATAATGATATAGCCAATCCTATGGGAAATACGCCCAACCACATCAGACGGAATATCATTATGAACCTCAACATCGCTCGCCTGATCCAAGGAACTGGGAGTACGATCGCACTCGTGACACTCACCAGTTGTGCATTTACCCCTCCATCCGATACCGCCACCGTTTCCCAAACTCCACCCGAATCGGTGGATTCCGCCTCATCGCCAGATGCAACAGCGTCGGCTGATTCAGTCGCCACTCCTCAAGGTGTCCAGAAAACCACCGTCATCGAAGGGTTAGATCATCCCTGGGGGATGGCATGGTTACCCGATGGTGCGATACTGATTACGGAGCGATCGGGACAACTGCGAATTGCCCGCGATGGGGTACTTGATCCCACACCAATCGCTGGGGTGCCAGAGGTTTTTGCGGTGAAGCAGGGTGGGTTAATGGATGTCTCGCTTCATCCCCGCTTCTCTGAGAATTCTTGGGTTTATCTTACCTATTCCCACGGCACGCGCCAAGCTAATCATACACGAGTTGCTCGTGCCAAATTTGATGGTAACGCCCTCAGCGATTTAGAGGTAATTTTCCAGGTATCTCAGCTTAAATCGGGGGGACAGCACTTCGGTTCCCGCATTGTTTGGTTACCTGACGATACTCTGTTAATCGCGATCGGTGATGGGGGAAATCCACCAGTACAACTCGACGGTGATTTAATCCGTAAACAGGCACAGAATCGCCGCAGTCATTTAGGTAAAATTATCCGGCTCAACGACGATGGTACAATACCCAATGACAATCCCTTCGTCGAATCCCCAGATGCTGATCCAGCCATCTGGAGTTACGGACATCGCAATATCCAGGGACTCACCTTCGATTCCCAAACCCGTCGAATTTGGTCTACGGAACATGGTGCTAGAGGCGGCGATGAATTAAATCTGGTGGAAGCGGGTGAAAACTACGGTTGGCCCCTCGTCACCCATAGCCGCGAATATTCTGGGGGAATCATTTCTGATCAGCAGTCTCGTCCAGGAATGGTCGATCCCAAACTCGTCTGGACTCCGGCGATCGCACCATCCGGTCTGGTTATCTATGATAGCGATCGCGTTCCCCAGTGGCAGGGCGATTTATTTGCGGGAGGATTGGTTTCGCGGGATGTCCGCCATATTGAACTCGATGAATCTGGCAATGTCGTAAATGAGACATCCATCGATATCGGTCAACGGGTGCGGGATGTGCGCCAAAGTCCGGATGGACTATTGTACATTCTCACCGATGAAGCCAATGGACAACTGATCCGCATCGAAACCCAGCGACAGTAGGGGCGGGTTTAGTTACATCTGGGTTATCGACCAAAAGTTACACCGTGGACTTATACCAAGACAGAATTACTTGTGGGTAGGTTTGTCTAGGTTTTTAGAAGCGGTAACAAGAACTGTTAATCGTGAAACCCGCCCCGACACAATCAAAACTCCTATGCTAGATAGGAGTGGAATCAGCTTTCGGATGCAGCACCTAGCATGGATCGCAACCTCGCCCAACCTCGACTATCTCGCCGGATCAGGATTTCCCGTCAACAAAAACGCCAGTTGATCCTGGCAATTCCTGTCACCTGTCTAGTCACCTCACTCGCTGCGTTTGGCTGGTTGCAATTCCAAACCGCCCAAGCCGAAACTCGGTTGCAACATACCCAACGGGTGCGTCTGGAAACAAAAAGCTTACACTCCGATCTCCTAGAAGCCGAAACTGCTGTCCGAGGGTATGAAATTACCCGCCGTCAAGACTTTCTGGATCGCTATGAATCCGCGATCGCCCAAATTCCGGTAACTCTGGATCAATTGCGTCAACTCATTGCCCAAGAACACGCCCAAACCCATCGCCTGCAACGGATTCGTGAATTAGCTACTGCGAGAGTTAGCTTGTTACAACGCAATCTCCGATTAGTGGATGCCAAACCGGAAACCGCCACGGAATCCCCAGAATTCATCGATCAACTGGTGGAGGGGAAACAAGTCATGGATCAAGTCAACGCTGAAATCCAGCAGTTTCTGATCACTGAACAACAGGAAGAGACGCAACTCAACCAAACCTTAGACCAACAGCGCCAATTTACCGGGTCAATTTTGGCACTTTCTGCGATTATTGGTATCGGTGGTTCCCTTCTCGCCGCTTACCTGTCACACCGTTTAGAACAACATTTACAGGAACGCGATCGCCGTTGGCGAGAGAGTGAAGCCCGTTATCGGGCAGTTGTGGAAAATTTCCCTAATGGAGCCGTCCTTCTATTTAACCATGAATTACGCTATTTACTGGCAGATGGGACTGGTTTAGCTAGTGTTGGTTTATCCAAAACCCAATTAGAAGGGAACACCATACAGGAATGCTTACCTCCCAAAACCTGTACCCAGCTAGAACCCCTCTATCGCCAAGTCTTAGCGGGCGAAACCGTTACCCAGGAAATGCCCTTTGGCGATCGTATTTTCACCGTCCATGCCTTACCCCTAAAAAACCAGACGGGTGAAATCATCGTTGGTATGGTTGTGACTCAGGATATCACAGAGCTTAAACAGTCAGAACAAGAACTCTATCACGCCAATCGCGCCCTGCGAACCCTGAGTGAATGTAACCAGGCTTTAGTCTTAGCTACAGATGAAGCCACCCTGCTGCACAATATCTGTCAAATTATTGTGGACTTCGGCGGCTATCGTTGTGCCTGGATTGGGTTCGTTCAACATGATAATGCTAAAACCGTGCGTCCCGTAGCCCAAGCGGGGTATGAGAAGGGTTACGTTGAAGCCTTACAGATTAGTTGGGGGGATAATGAACGTGGTTGGGGACCGACTGGAACTGCGATTCGCACCCAAGAACCTAGAATTATCCCAAATATTCTCACTGATCCCAGTTATCGGCTGTGGCGAGATGCGGCGAGTCAACAGGGGTATGCGTCATCTATTGCTTTGCCCTTAATTGTAGAAGGAACTTGTCTGGGGGCATTAAATATCTATGCCACTGAACCTGAGGCATTTGATCCGGCTGAAGTTAAATTACTCACCGAATTGGCAAATGACGTGGCTTACGGTATCTCGGCATTGCGGACACAAGTGGCATTGCGCCAAAATAAACAGCGTTTAGATAGTATTCTCAATGCCTTGGATGATGTCGTCTGGTCAATTTCCGCGACGACAGAGGAGGTACTTTACCTAAATCCAGCCACGGAAACGGTCTATGGGCGTCTCGTACAAGACTTTTTTGCTCATTCTCACCTGCGGCTAGAGGTGGTTCATCCTGATGATTATGCCCAGGTTAGTACCTTTCATCAACAGTTACTGGCACAAGGTACATATAGCCTAGAATATCGGATTCAGCGACCGGATGGAGACATTCGCTGGCTTTATGATCGGGGGCGGGTGACTTATGATCAGGAGGGTCATCCCCTGCGACTGGATGGGATTGCTTCGGATATTACCGATCGCAAACAAGCTGAGGAAGCCTTGCGGGTGAGTGAGGAACGCTGGCATTTAGCCCTGCGGGGGAATAATGATGGGATTTGGGATTGGAATGTGAAAACCAATGACGTTTTCCTGTCGCCCCGTTGGAAGGAAATGTTGGGCTATGAGGAGGATGAAATTCCCAATCATTTAGATGAATGGTCGAAACGAGTCCATCCCGATGACCTAGAGTGGGTGATGGGGCTGATTCAAGACCATTTTGACCAGAAGACTCCCTATTATAGTAGCGAGCATCGCCTCCTGTGTAAAGATGGCTCCTATAAATGGATTCTTGATCGTGGACAAGCCCTGTGGGATGACCAGGGTAAAGTGGTACGGATGGTGGGTTCGCACACCGATATTAGCGATCGCAAAGCCGCAGAAGCTGCCCTACGAGACAGTGAAGCCCGGTTTCGTGCCATGTTTGAGAGGAGTAAGGCGATTAAACTGTTAATTGATCCGGAAACGGGGGCGATTGCGGATGCGAATTGGGCGGCGGTTAAGTTTTATGGGTATTCGCGATCGCAGTTAATCACCAAAACGATTACGGATCTCAATTGTCTGCCATTACCTCAAGTTCGGGCAGAGATGAGACGGGCAAAATTAGAGGAACGAACCTATTTTGTCTTTCCTCACCGTCTGGCGTCGGGAGAGATTCGAGAGGTGGAAGTCTATTCCAGTCCGATTGAGATTCAAGACCGTACTTTTCTGGTTTCGATTATTCATGATATTACCGAACGCAAACAAGCAGAACGGGCATTACATGATAGTGAAGAACGCTTCCGGGCTATCTTTGAACAAGCCTCGGTGGGGATTGCCCTTGTCACCCCCTCTTCTGGCGAACTTTTGCGGGTGAATCAACGCTACTGTGAGATTACCGGGTATCCTGAATCTGAATTAGTGGGGCGGCGGGTACAAGATATTACTCACCCGGATGATCGGGAACACAATATTGAGTATTTACAGCAGTTAATGTCCGGGAAAACGTCCACCTATGCTACGGAAAAACGGTATATCCGTAACGATGGACAATACCGATGGGTCTATATTTCCATCTCGCGGGTGTGTGATTCAGAAAACAAACCCAACTATGCCCTGGCTGTCGTCGAAGATATTAGCGATCGCAAAGCGACAGAAGCGGAATTGCGGGATAGTGAGGCGAAGTTTCGGGCGTTCTTAGAATCGGCGTCAGAAGCGATTATTGTCACCAATGCCCAGGGAGAAATTATTGTCTTTAATGCCAAAGCTGAAGAGTTATTTGGCTATAATCGCAGCGAGATATTTGGGCGCAAAATTGAATACTTAATGCCGCCACGCTATCACTCCATCCATACTCATCATCGGGCGGATTATCTCACCCATCCCAGTAAACGTTCCATGGGGAAATCCAAGGATTTGTATGCCAAACGTCAGGATGGAACTGAATTTCCCATTGAGGTAGGACTAAGTACCATTCAAACCAAGCATGGCACCTTTGTGATTGCCTTTCTCACCGATATTACCGAACGTCAGCAAGCGGAACATGAGATTAAACGCCTCAACCAGAAGTTAGAATCTCAGATTCGGGAAACCGAGACGCGATATGCCCAAATAGTGGAACTCGCCGAAGAAGGAATCTGGGTAACCGATGCCCAAGGCAATACCACCTACATTAATCAGGCAATGGCACGGATGTTGGGGTATACCGAGGTGGAAATATTAGGACATGCGATCGCGGATTTTCTTCCCCCTGGAGATAATCGTTTCACTGCCGCTGCGAGTATCCCTCTGCATCCAAATCAGGTGCATCGCCAAGAGGTTGAATTACGCACGAAAACTGGAAACAATATCTGGGCATATATGTCCACCAGTCCCGTCCTCGATGATCAGGGAAACCTATTATGGTCTTGTGCCTTAGTCTATGATATCACTGAACGCAAGCAAGCCGAAAAACAGTTACGTGAAAGTAATGAACGGATTAGTTTAGCGAATGCGGAATTAGCCAGGGCGACTCGGCTAAAAGATGAGTTTCTGGCAAGTATGAGTCATGAGTTACGCACCCCGTTAAATGCGATTTTGGGTTTAGCGGAGGCACTCCAGGAAGAGGTGTATGGTTCATTAACTCCAAAACAGCAAAAATCATTGGCGACAATCGAAGAAAGTGGTAAGCATTTGTTAGAGTTAATTAACGATATTCTGGATCTGTCTAAAATCGAGTCAGGCAAAATGTCTCTCTCGGTTTCCCTTGTCTCTGTCGATAGTCTGTGTGAATCGAGTTTGACCTTGATTAAACAGCAGGCGCAGCAAAAAAATATTCGACTCGATTACCACATTGCACCGGGATTAAGCGAAATTGAAGTGGATGAACGGCGCATCCGCCAAGTGTTAGTCAATTTATTAAGTAATGCGGTAAAGTTTACGCCCGATGGGGGTAAGGTTTCGTTGCAGGTGACTACTGATCCTGATGGTGAACAGTTGCAGTTGAGTGTTATCGATACCGGGATTGGCATTGCCCCAGAAAATCTGGATAAACTGTTTAAACCCTTTGTCCAATTAGATAGCAGTCTCTCTCGTCGCTATGCGGGAACCGGGTTAGGGTTAGCGCTAGTGCGGCGAATTGTTGAATTACAAGGCGGGAGTATTGCCTTAGAAAGTGAGGTGGGGAAAGGCAGTTGCTTTACGGTAAACCTTCCCTGGAAACATCCAAGTCGTATTGGGGAAAGATTGAAGCAACCTAAACTAATGGTTGGAGAATTGCCGCCGATTCACAAAGCTTTAGTGGTGGAAGATTCCGATGCTTCAGCTAACCATATTGCCCGGTATCTGGGCGAATTAGGCATCACTGTTTTGATTCATCCCCAAGGGGAAGGCACGATTAATGCGGTGCAGACGTTTAACCCGGATGTAATTATCTTAGATATTTTACTGCCGCATATTTCCGGTTGGGAGGTGTTGGTGCAGTTAAAGGACAATTTAGCGACTCAATCCATTCCCGTTGTTGTGGTTTCTGTTGTCGATGATCCGACTCAAGCCTTAGAGTTAGGGGCGTCTGACTATTTGCTTAAACCCATTTCTCGTCCCCAGTTACAGTCAGTATTGAGTCAGTTGTTTACCACACCACCGGAGACGACTCCGCCTGTGGTTGAGGAACAGTTACCGTTAATTTTATTGGCAGAAGATAATGAGGCAAATATTATTACCTTGACGGATTATTTGCACAGTAAAGGGTTTCGGGTGGTTTTAGCTAGGAATGGGATTGAAGCGGTGCAACAAGCCAAGCAGTATACACCGGATTTAATTCTCATGGATATTCAAATGCCAGAAATGGATGGATTAGAATCAACCCGCCAGATTCGGGCGGACAGTGATTTACCTCGGATGCCGATTATTGCGGTGACGGCGTTGGCAATGCCGGGCGATCGGGAAAAATGCTTGGCAGCAGGGGCAACGGAGTATATGGCGAAGCCAATTCGCTTGAAAAAGTTGGTGACGCTCATTGAACAGTATCTGCATCGGTAACATTGGCTACTGCATTTTTTCAGGGTTCTCCTATCTGAAGGCATAAGACTCCAAGGCAGATCAATAATAGAAGGGAGAAGGACATGATAACGGTTTATACTCAGTTGCGCTCAAACGTAGTAGATAGGAAGAGCAGGGGAAGCAGAGGGAGCAGGGGAAGCAGAGGAAGCTTGTAGAGACGTTCCGGTGGAACGTCTGGAAGCAGGGGAAGCAGAGGGAGCAGGGGAAGCAGGGGGAGAGAAAGTTATATCTTTGAATACAACTTGGTATTAGACGAACCTGATATCACGTTTTTGTCGGTCAGACATCACTGACAGTTATTGTCTGTCTCTGAGATACTGAACTAACATGGTCGAATTATATCCACTCCAGTCGCCGTATTTTTTACTAAAAAGACTAAAACAACGAATTAGCTAAAGTTCAACTATCTAAGTAGGTTGGTGGAAATAAACTCAACTCTATTAAGTTCTATCAATAGACCTCAAACCCTTACAAATGACAAATGACAAATGACAAATGACAAATGACAAATGACAAATGACGATCTCAACCGTTAACTTTTATTGTCCCTACCTACTTAAATCTATGGTTAACCTAAATCAGAATACATCTATCTTAATCGTGGATGATGATCCGAATGCCTTTGATGTGATTGAAGCCCATCTCTATCGAGAAGGGTATGACTTATTTTATGCCGCCAGTGGTGAAGAAGCGTTAAACCTGCTCGACTCCATCGAACCGGATGTCATCTTACTGGATGTGATGATGCCAAAGTTAAATGGCATTGAGGTATGTCGCACAATCAAATCCGATTCCCATTGGAAACACGTTCCCGTGATTATTGTAACGGCACTCAACTCCAAAGAAGACTTGGCGCGATCGCTAAATGCGGGTGCTGATGATTTTATCACCAAACCTGTCAGTGGAATTGAACTGCGGGCAAGAGTGCGATCGATGTTACGGATTAAGCAGCAATATGATGCCCTAGAAGCGACGTTACGTCTGCGGGAAGATTTATCAAATATGATTGTCCATGATTTAAGAAATCCGCTGACTAATATTTTACTCTGTAGCGATTTGCTGTTACAAAGTACAGGCAATGACAAAGATTTACAGCGATTGCAAATTATTTCTGATTCGAGTCGTGAACTCAACTCCATGATCGATAACTTGCTAATGTTAGCGAAAATGGAATCTGGCAAAATGGTTTTGAATCAGACTGATGTTGATTTAAATCAATTAGTGGCTGACGTGATTTTCCAATTCCAAGCCATTGCAGAACATAAAAAGATTAGACTAATAGGTAAGCTGGACAAAACCCCAGCTTCTCTTTGTCTGGATATCAATTTATTTCATCGCGTTTTGGAGAATTTAATTTCTAATGCGATTAAGTTCTCTCCCCCAGAAAATTTAGTCATTGTCGCCGTAAATTCTCCCAATGAGTCGGTATCCTCCAATTTCCCCAACGCCCAAGCCAAGCTTCAGATTATTGATTCAGGTCCAGGAGTTAGTGAAGAACGCAAACACCATATTTTTGATAAATATGAAGTGGGAGATTTAATGAATGGCGTGTCTCAAATTGGCTTGGGTTTAACCTTTTGTAAAATGGTAATTGAGGCGCATCATGGGAGAATATTCGTCACAGACAACCAACCCCAAGGCTCAATCTTTACAGTAGTCCTTTAATGGCGAGGGAACAGGAAATAGGGGGTGTAAGTAGGTCATTTGTCATTTGTCATTTGTCATTTGTCATTTGTCATTTGTCATTTGTCATTTGTCATTTGTCATTTGTCATTTGTCATTTGTCATTTGTCATTTGTCATTTGTCATTTGTCATTTGTCATTTGTCATTTGTC
>NZ_JAVJQN010000009.1:0-17285 GCF_040218245.1 Coleofasciculus sp. E1-EBD-02
TTTTGGTATGGTTTACGTTCTTGGATTGAATCAAGTTATCGAGATATAAAAAGTGATGGATGGCAGTGGCATAAAACTCGTTTAAGAGAACCAGATCGAGCCGAAAGAATTTGGTTAGCTATGGCAATAGCAACACTTTGGACAGTAACTGTAGGGAGTGAAGAACAGCACCATATATCAAAACAGTTCAAGGATAAACCTAAGCTGAATTCTTGTATAAATTCAAAATCGGATTTAAAGAAACAAGAGAGAAATATTTCTTGTTTTTTGCAAGGATTAATCAATATTATTGCCGATTTAGTTTGTGGTAAAGGGATTTCCTTAAATGGTTTATTTCCACGACAATCTTTTTCCATAAATACGTCTTGAACTATATAATTATTCTCTACCTTGTCTACTTTTCTTCTCTACCTTGTCTACTTTCCTTCCTTGTCCTCCTTGTCTTGTCCCCACCCTCAAGTAAAAAACCTACACCTGTCAGCTCTCCCCCGGTGGGAGAGGAGCTGGGGGTGAGGGGAGCAAGAAGGGAGCAAGAGGGAGTTCCCTCCCCTTGATAAGGGGAGGGTTAGGGTGGGGTTAGAGGAAAATGAGAGAAGTCAACAGACACAGCTTAAAAGCTTGCCAGTATTGCTTTTTACCCTAAGTTGACGCCAATGGTGACAGCGAAACCCAACACACAAACTGACTTAACATTAACCGTCATGAGGTGAATCCATGCAACTGCAAACAACGACAGTTGAAATCAAAACAGTCAAACCCTATTACACGCCAGAAGAATATTTAGAACTGGAAGAAAAAGCGGAGTACAAAAATGAATACCGCGATGGAGAAATTGTACCGATGACGGGTGGAACGACGAACCATAATAAACTAGCTCTCAATTTGGCTTCTCGCTTAAACTTGGCATTAGAAGATGAAGACTACGAGGTTTACATCAGTGATGTGAAATTGTGGATTCCCAAGTATCGGCAGTTTACCTATCCCGATATTATGGTTGTTCAGGGTCAGCCTATTTATTTTGGTTCAAATACCACAACCATTATGAATCCGTTGCTGATTGTTGAGGTGTTATCGAAATCAACCAGAGATTATGACCAAGGAGATAAGTTTCTTTATTATCGTTCAATTGCTGAGTTTAAGGAATATATTCTGATTGACCAAACCAAATATCATCTGATGCAGTATGCTCAATCCTCTGAGGGAAAATGGGTGTTAACGGAGTATGAATCAGAGGATTCTGTATTAACGCTTCAGTCGATTAATTTTAAAATTGCCTTGAGTCAGCTTTATAAGCTGATTAATTTTAATGAAAATGTGGAATAATAGCAAATCCGGGGAACGTCACCCATAGGAGTGCAAATCGCCAAAAACCTGTAGAGACGTTGCATGCAACGTCTCTACAATCTGGACATAACGGGGTTATGAATAGCTACTGTCGTGGCACACCTAAAATGGTAGATTAGAATTGTAGGGGCGCAAGGCTTGCGCCCGGTTTAAACGTCAAATCTATTCCACAATTTTAGCTGTGTCAGTCCACTACAATGAGAATAACTGGAGCTTAAAATAAGATGCCGACTCACCCAAAACGCCTCATAGAAGTTGACCTTCCCATCAAACGCATTTCTGCCCATGCACGGCGGGAAAAATCGATTCGTCACGGGCATATTTCAACCCTGCATATCTGGTGGGCGAGGCGACCTCTGGCGGCTTGTCGGGCGGTGATTTGTGCGGCTTTGTGGCTTGATCCCGTGGATGAATTGTGTCCCCAACGGTTTCGGGAAGACGCTACAGCCATTATTAATAATTTTGCCCAAAAAGCGGCAAGAGATTTGGCTAAGACTTGTGCGACAGAAACTTGGAAACGGTGGCAGGTTTTAGCGAAACCGGAAAATCAATTAGATGCTAAGAATCCTCAGCATCTCAATATTCTCCGTCATCGGTTATTAGACTTTATTGCAGATTTTGCCAATTGGGATAATTCGACACAGCCGGATTATTTAGAAACCAGTCGCGCTTTAACTCAAGCTGCCCATGAAGCCTTAGGGGGAATTGAGGGAACAAAGCCCTTAGTTGTTGACCCCTTTGCTGGGGGTGGGGCGATACCTTTGGAGGCTCTGCGGGTGGGGGCGGATGCGTTTGCTTCTGACTTAAATCCTGTGGCGGTACTGCTGAATAAAGTGGTGTTGGAATATATTCCTAAATATGGTCAGCAGTTGGCGGATGAGGTGCGGAAGTGGGGACAGTGGGTTAAGGAAGAAGCGGAGAAAGAGTTAGCTGAATTTTATCCCAAAGACCCCGATGGGGCGACACCGATTGCTTATTTATGGGCGAGAACGATTACTTGTGAGGGACCAGGATGTGGGGCAGAAGTGCCGTTAATGCGGAGTCTTTGGTTGGCAAAAAAGAAGAATCGCTCTATTGCTTTGCAGATAATTCCTAATTCGGAACATAAGCGAGTAGATTTTACAATTATTCAAAATGTTAAGGCGAAAGATGTAGGAGATGGGACAGTAAAACGAGGTTCTGCGACTTATCCCTGTTGTGGGTTTACGACTCCAGTCGCATCGGTGAGAAAGCAGTTAAAAGTAAGGAATGGTGGTGCTGATGATGCACGGTTGTTCTGTGTAGTGACGACTAGGCAAAAAGAGAAGGGACGGTTTTATAGATTACCGACAGAGAAAGATTTGGAGGTAGTTGGAAAAGCGAGGGATGAGTTAGAAACGCGGAAGCAGGAACATCAGGGAGAGTTGAGTTTAGTGCCGGATGAACCATTACCACCGCAGGGGGCTTTAGGTTTTCGCGTACAACTGTACGGGATGGAACAGTGGGGTAATTTATTTACATCTCGCCAATCTTTGGCGTTAATTACCTTGGTGAGGTTGATTAATGATGTGGGAGAAAAATTGGCTGATGGGGAGGATCAGGGGTTGGCGATCGCGGTTCAAACAGTTTTGAGTATTGGAGTGAGTAAAATAGCCGATTTAGTAAATTCTCTTGTGACATGGCAAATCACAATGGATCGCATTAGAAACTTATTCACAAGACAAGCAATTCCAATGGCGTGGGACTTTGCCGAGACTTCACCAGTTTCTAACGCAGCAGGTGATTATAGCGTGACTATTAAGAACGTTCTGGAAGTTTTAGATCGAGAAAGTACCATAGCCTATCCTGTTGCTTCCATAGAAAAAAGTTCAGCCGCTAATCCCCCTCTACCAGACAATTTCGCGCAAGGCTTCTTTTCAGACCCTCCCTACTGTCTCCTTCCTGGCACACTCATTCTCACCGATAAAGGATATAAACCCATTGAAACTATCCAAATAGGAGAAAAAGTTTTATCTCATCAGGGTCGATTTGTTCCCGTATCGCGGCTTTATCAGCGCCCTTACCAAGGTAACATTCAAAAACTCAGTATTACAGGGATCAACAGTCCTTTGTATATCACCCCAGAACATCCGGTTTATGGAATCCACACAGCGGATTGCCCTTATGCATTTAAGTATTGTCGCCCAACTTGCTCCTATTTAGCGCAGCAAGGTCATTGCAAACACCAAAAATTTGAAACCTATCAAGCAACCTGGATTCCTGCCAGTAAAATTCAACCTTATGACTTAATTGGGTTTCCCATCCTTCAAACTACCCTAAAGCCACAAGACTTGAAATTATCCGAAATTTTCACACCAGATAACTATACCTTAGACGGGAATCAATTGTTTTATGAGAAAATCAATCCCAAAACCTTAGCGGTTCGGCAAAAACTACAAACGTTAGAGCCGAAAAGAGGGGCTTTAATGGAACTAGCACGAGAATTAAAAGTTCGCCCAAATCTCGTCTATCGGCTTAATCAAGAACTTAACGCCTCAAAATCTCCGCTTCACCTCCAAACCAACATCATCAAAGTTGATAATCACTTATTAAAATTACTGGGCTATTTTGTTGCCGACGGTTACGCCAATTTAAGAAATGATGGTGGCACGGTGAATTTTACCTTTGCCTTACAACAAGACTATTTGGGGCAAGAAGTCACCAAGTTAATGGAGCGAGTATTTGGACTCAAGCCCGGAAAATCAACGAACAATCAATATGCCAACAATCGTAGTATTCGTTATAACTTCTATTCTAAGCCCGTTGCGGAATTTTTCAGAAATCTATGCTATGCAGATGACGGTTATAAAATTGTACCGAGTTGGGTTTTATATCTGCCCCAAAATTTACTCTGGTCTTTTATTGAAGGATTATGGAATGGAGATGGATATCGTTCCAGCCAAAAATATAGCTTAACCAACGTTTCTCCATACCTCATTGGTCAAACCCAGATAATTTTAAATAAACTGGGAATCATGACCAAACTTTATCGTGAAACGAAGTCCAGAAGTAATAGTGTTAACGGCAAAACCGTAAAAGGCAAGGGTCGCTTTTCCTTAGACATCTTAGGAGCCAGTTTATTAGAGCTAGCTGATAATATTGGGCTTCCTAAAACAGAAAACATAGAACGTCAATTTACAAGTCAACAAGGCTTTTTCAAAAATGGCTTCATCTGGAGACCCATTCGTAAAGTTGAAACGATTGCCTATACAGGAATGGTTTATAATCTATAAACATTAGATCATTCTTACACCACAGCAGCCGGATGTGTTCATAACTGTGATGCAGTTCCTTATGCAGATTTGTCCGACTTCTTTTATGTATGGTTAAAGCGTACTCTCGCCAACCCGTATCCCAGTTTATTCACTGACCTACTGACACCCAAGCAAGAAGAATGCATTGTTGACGAAGTAAAAGGCAAAGACCAAGCCTATTTTGAAAAAACGATGACTGACGCACTCGCCGAAGGGCAACGAATTTTAGCCCCAGATGGAGTGGGAATGATTGTCTTTGCCCATAAAGCGACTTCTAGTTGGGAAGCCCAACTGCAAGCCATGATAGATGCAGGTTGGACAATAACAGCATCATGGGCTATCGATACCGAAATGGGGACAAGATTACGCGCCATGAACTCAGCCGCCCTCGCCTCCTCCGTTCATCTCGTCTGTCGTCCCCGCAACACTACCGAAATTGGTGATTGGCGCGATGTTCTCCAAGAACTCCCCCAACGCATCCACGAATGGATGCCACGCCTCGCCTCAGAAGGCGTAGTCGGTGCTGATGCCATTTTCGCCTGTCTTGGTCCCGCCCTAGAAATCTTCTCCCGCTATTCCAGCGTGGAAAAAGCCAGTGGCGAAGAAGTCACCCTCAAAGACTACCTAGAATACGTTTGGGCAGCCGTGTCCAAAGAAGCCCTAAGCATGATTTTCACCGATGCCGATGCCACAGGTTTTGAAGAAGATGCCCGTCTCACCGCGATGTGGCTGTGGACACTTTCCACAGGAACCTCAGACACCACCAGCGACAGCAGCGAATCTCAACCAGACGACGACGAAGAAACCTCCAGCAAATCAACCAAAAGTAGCGGTTACATCCTAGAATTCGACGCTGCCCGTAAAATAGCCCAAGGACTTGGCGCACATCTAGAAAACCTGACAACTCTCGTCCAGATAAAAGGCAGTAAAGCCCAACTACTGCCCGTATCCGAACGCGCCGAGTACCTACTCCCCTCTCCTGCGAGGAGAAGGGCTGGGGGAGAGGTCAAAGCGCCAACCAAACGCAAAAAGAAAGGAAATCAACAACTTGCCATCCCCGGCTTACTCAACCAAACCGAATCGCCAGAAGCATCAACCGACTGGGGTGAAACCGCCGTGGAAAACTTAGGTAACACTGTATTAGACCGCATCCATCAAAGCATGATTCTCTTTGCCGCTGGACGCAGTGAAGCCCTCAAACGCTTCCTAGTTGACGATGGCGTCGGTGTCGAAGTCCGCTTCTGGAAACTCGCCCAAGCCCTCTCCGCCCTCTACCCCAATGGCACTGATGAAAAACGCTGGGTAGATGGAGTATTAGCAAGAAAGAAAGGACTGGGATTTTAACCCTTAGTGATACACTCCTAACCGAAGAATCAAGCTGTGTTAGGGTGTAAGGAAATGATTCCCGACTTCGATGAAAACGGCAAACTACCACCAGGAATCCACTGGGCAACATACTCAGAATTTACAGATAGATTCGGTACTACACTACGACGATTACGCTTGATAACTGGACTAAAACTAGCGATGGAGCAATTACAAGCAGCAGGTTGTCAATTTATATACATCAACGGAAGTTTCGTTACCGAAAAACCGAATCCGGGTGATTTTGATGCCTGCTGGGATGCGAATGGGGTTGATATCAACTACTTAGAATCTCTGGCTCCAGTTTTGTATAACCCACAACGCCAACAAAAAGCAAAGTACGGAGGTGAGTTTTTTCGGTCTGATTTGCCTGCTGATATTGATGGAACCTGTTATTTCGACTTTTTCCAATTTGATACCAGAACCAATACACCAAAAGGAATTATTGCTATAGATTTATCGAGGTGGAATGATGATTAAAGATGACCAACATTATCACAACATCCAATCCTGGGTGCAGAAATTTGAGCAATCCTTATCCCAGTTAGACCGGAATGAGAATGAGAAAGCTCAAAACAACCCCCAGTTGCGAGAAGCCTATAGGAATGGAATCCAAAGAAAACTTGACGACCTCAGAAAGGAAATGCAGGAGTATGAAACCCTCACCTCCCACAATCCCAAAATTCCATTAGTCCTCAACCTAGAAGATATCAATGACTTGCCTCTACTTCTAATCAAAGCTCGCATGGCAGCTAAACTCAGCCAAAAAGAATTGGCAGATTTAGCCGGACTTGAAGAGACACAAATTCAGGAGTATGAAGAGAAAGACTACGACACCGCTAGCTTCGTCGATGTCATGTCAGTATTTTATGCCTTAGATATAAACGTTCAAAAAGGTGAATTTTTAGTTCCTCTGGACACCCTAAGAAGAACCCCGATTACCAAAGAAGAATTGCTCTCGAAGACCCATTAATTTAACAACCAAGTAATCGGAAATGGTACAGAGTCTCGCCCACCAATGGCGAGAGTTTGTAGTAAGCGCTGTCTTCACTGCTGGCACTAAAGTGCCTACTACGAACCTAGCATTAATTGGAGAATAAAAATAATGGCACTCAAACCTTGGTATAGAATCGACAGCTTAACCCCCCGCGCCGACTTACGCGAAGGAAAACCCCTGGATGCTGCCGAATTTGCCGTACACCTAGACCAGGTGCGAAACCAAAGCGCCCCCGACGAGTATAAAACACCTGACCTTTTTTTTGAACGAACCTACCTGACCAAACATTTAACCGCCTTTGCCGCAGAAGTGGTGCGCCGTCTGTCTGGAGAAAAAACCCAAACCTCGGCTGTCTTCAACCTAGCCACCCAATTTGGCGGGGGCAAAACCCATGCCCTCACCTTGGTTTACCACTTAGCCGAAAATGGTGCTAATTCCCATCGTTGGGTTGGTGTTCGCAAAATCCTAGAACAGGCGGGTGTTCCCACAGTCCCCCAAGCCGCCACCGCTATTTTTGTGGGACAGCGGTTTGACCCCAGAGGCGGTGATGATGGGACGCCCTTACGCCAAACCCCTTGGGGGGAGATAGCTTGGCAATTGGCGGGTGAAAACGGCTTTAACCTATTTGCCCCCTTTGACCGCGATCGCATCTCACCGGGAGGAGATACCATTGCCAAGTTATTCGCCTTAGTCAATCAACCGATTCTGATTTTGATGGATGAGTTGATGAACTATGTTAGTCGCTACCGTAAGCAGGGACTAGGGAATCAACTGTATAACTTTTTACAAAATCTCTCCGAAGAAGCGCGATCGCACAATAATGTCGTTCTCGCCGTCTCGATTCCCGCCTCTGAGTTAGAGATGACGGCGGAAGACGAAGCCGACTATACCCGATTGAGAAAACTACTGAACCGTCTAGGGAAAGCGATTATCATTTCCGCCGAAGCGGAGACATCAGAAATCATTCGTCGTCGCTTATTCGAGTGGAATGCCCAAGCTGTCACCGCCGATGGTAGAATCATGCTGCCCCATGACGCGATCGCCACCTGTAATGACTACGCCGATTGGGTGGTTGAATACCGACAGCAGTTACCCCAATGGTTTCCCATCGATAACGCCAGCGAAGCCTTCCAAGCCACCTATCCTTTCCATCCAATTGTCCTCTCAGTCTTTGAACGCAAATGGCAGGCAATGCCCCAATTCCAGCGCACCAGAGGCATTCTCAGTATGCTAGCGCTTTGGGTATCCCATGCCTATCAAGAAGGCTACAAAGGTGCCTATCGTGACCCACTCATTACCTTAGGAACTGCCCCCCTGAATGACCCCCTGTTCCGGGCGGCGGTATTTGAACAACTCGGACAAGACCGACTTGAGGGTGCAATTACAACCGATATCTGTGGTAGAAAAGACTCCCACGCCACCCGTCTAGATAAAGAAGCCGTAGACGCGATCAAAACCTCTCGACTCCACCGCAAAGTCATGACCACCATTTTCTTTGAATCCAACGGTGGGTGTCTGCGCGAACAAGCCACCATTCCAGAAATTCGCCTCGCTGTCGCCGAACCCAATTTAGACATCGGCAACGTGGAAACCGTCTTGGAAACCCTAGCAGCAAATTGTTATTATCTCGCCATCGAAAAGAACCGTTATCGCTTCAGTTTATCCCCCAACTTAAACAAACTCTTAGCTGACCGCCGTGCCAATATTCAAACCTCACGCATCGATGAACAGGTTCGCACGACGATTCAAAAAGTATTTACAACGATTCCTGGGGTTCAGCTAGTTCCCTTCCCGGAAAAACCCAATGATATTGACCAACGACCCATACTAACTCTGGCGTATCTCTCACCTGACCATGCTTTCGACCACAGCGACACCCTAAAACGGGTTGAATCCATGATCAGGGAAGTCGGGACATCAGACCGCACCTTCAAAAGTGCGATAATTTTTGCGATCGCCGATTCCGACACTACCCTGCGAGAAGAAGCCCGTAAGGTTCTCGCCTGGGAAGACATCCGCGACCAAGAATTAACCACTCTCGACGAAAGCCAGCAGAGTCAACTCACGCTGAACCTGAAGAAAGCCCAGCGCGACCTCTCTGAAGCCGTATGGCGCTCCTATAAACATATCATCCTGTTAGGCAAAGACAACAAGCTGCGCCACATTGACCTAGGTTTAATCACCTCCAGTTCCGGTTCCGATAAATCAATCGTCAGTCTCATCATCAACCGCCTACGCGCCGATGGGGATGTCGAAGATGCAATTAGTCCCCGATTCCTCGTTCGCAACTGGTCTCCAGCCTTTGAGGAATGGAGTACCAAAGCCGTGCGAGATGCCTTTTTTGCCTCCCCTCAATTCCCGCGACTGCTGAGAGTTGACGCGGTGAAAGATGCGATCGCTCGTGGTGTAAAAGATGGTACATTAGCTTATGTCGGCAAAACCTCGCGCGATCGCTACGAACCCTTTTTTTATCAGACTGAACTCGCCGCCAGGGACATTGAAATTTCCGATGACCTCTTTATCATCAAAGCGGAAACCGCCGCCGCCTACCAGCAACGAATTACCGACCCACCCAAATTAACACGTTTAGTTATTTCTCCCCAGCCTGTCCAACTTGAACCCGCTAAAAAGCAGGCATTTGTCGTCAAAGGTTTCGACCAATATGACACAGAAATTCCCCTGGATTCAGTGCAATGGCAAGCAACTGGCGGGACGATTGGCGGGACGATTGACAGCGATGGCGTACTTCAAGCCGGAAATGACGCCGGAAATTTCACCGTCACCGCCACGGTTGGGAATGTTAGCGAGATAGCGCGATTTACGGTTACTATTCCCCAGCCACCCAACTCAACCGATAAGGGCGACAAAGGTGATCAGGACGACAAAGACACAACTCCCACCGAATTGAAATGGAAAGGCGAAATTACTCCCCAAAAATGGATGAACTTTTACACACGAGTCCTCTCTAAATTCGCTTCAGATCGGCAGCTTAAGCTAACCCTAAACGTGGAATTTTCGGTTGAGGGAGAGGTTTCACCCCAGAAAACTGAAGAAACCAAAGTGGCGCTGCAAGAACTTGGGTTAGACAGTGATTTGGAGGAAGACGAATGACGATCCTTATTCAGCAGCCCCTAATTAGCTGAACTCACTTATTCCACCGTGACTGATTTTGCCAAATTCCGAGGCTGATCCACATCTAAACCCCGCCGCGCTGCAATGTGATATGCCAAAAGCTGTAAGGGCATCACGGCTAAAATTGGAGACAATAATTCTTCAACAACGGGTACCGATAATAAAATATCAAACGTTTGAGCCGCTTCTGGATCATGCATGGGTGTCACCCCAATTAATCGCGCATCTCGCGCCTTGGCTTCTTGGGCATTAGATAGCACCTTTTCATACACAGTACCCGGCATCGCGATCGCAACCACGGGAACTTTAGAATCTAATAGGGCAATAGGTCCGTGTTTCATCTCCCCTGCTGGATACCCTTCAGCGTGAATATAGCTAATTTCTTTCAGTTTCAACGCCCCTTCTAAAGCGATAGGGAAATTAATCCCACGCCCCAAAAAGATGAAATCTTGGGTTTCGGCAAACTCATGGGCTAATTCTTCCAGATAATGTTCCTGATGCGATAACACCAACTCAATCTGGGAGGGAAGTTGACGCAACCCAGCAATAATTTCGGCAATCCGTGACGGAGGTAGGGTTTGGCGTTGATAGGCTAAATCCAGCGCTAAACAGTAAAATACCACCAATTGAGTGACAAAGGTTTTCGTTGCCGCAACACCAATTTCCATTCCCGCAAACGTCTCAATAATATGCGGGACTAAATGCGCCAGAGAACTCTCGGAACGATTGGTAATCCCCACCAGTCGCGGCTGATACTCTTGTCCTAAACCAGTACGCCGTCGTTTTTCCATCTCCAACGCGGCTAAGGTATCAGCAGTTTCTCCTGATTGAGTAACGCCAATGGTGAGGGTATTGCGCGTCAAGGGTGAGGGGGCATAGCGGAATTCTGAGGCATATTGTACCATCGTGGGAATTCCAGCGAGTTGTTCGATCAGGTATTTCCCGACAAGACTGGCGTGCCAACTGGTACCACATGCCAAGATCTGGACGTGTTCTAAGTTTTCATACAACGATTCAGGAAGTCCCAATTGTATTGGCGTGGTTGTGGATGGGGTGTCTCCGGCGACTGGGTTTTGATCAGGTATTGGGCTACTGCTATCATTTTCTCCCGCAGACCAATCACTGCTAATATAAGCTTCTAAACAAGTTCGCACTACACCCGGTTGCTCAAAAATTTCTTTGAGCATGAAATGACGGAATCCCTGTTTTTCCACTTGTACAGGATTCCAGTTGAGGGTACGGGGGAATTTGCGAAGACGTTCCCCGTTAAAGTTATAAACTTCTGCCCCTAGGGGGGTTAACCGTGCCAGTTCCCCATTCTCTAGGTTCAACACGGCATGGGTGTGGGGGACAAGGGCGGGAGTATCGGAGGCACAGAAGAATTCCCCTTGACCAAATCCCAGGATCAAAGGAGCCTGTTGTCGTGCGACAATCAGTTCATCGGGATAGTCGGCACAAATAATCGCGATCGCAAACGCCCCATGGAGTTGATTCACCGCTTGGCGCACGGCGTCTAAAAAGGCATTCGGGTGTTGAAAATCCGGGGTTGAGGGTTCGGGGAGAAACTCGGCAATCAGGTGGGGAATCACTTCGGTATCGGTATCAGAACGGAATTCATGTCCCCGTTTTTTCAAGTCTTCCCGTAATTCCCGATAGTTTTCCACGATGCCATTTTGCACCACCGCCACGCGCTGATGGGTATCGGTATGAGGATGGGCATTATATTCTTCCGGTTTTCCGTGAGTTGCCCAACGGGTATGTCCAATACCAAGTCGGGCTTGGTTATCGGTACGTTCCAGTTTTTCTCGTAAATTGTAGAGTTTGCCTTTAGCGCGAACGCACTGAATCTCTCCTTCCCAAACGGTGGCAATTCCGGCAGAATCATAGCCTCGATATTCGAGTCGTTCTAACCCTGCCATTAAAATATCTGTTGCTGGTTGCGTGCCGATATAACCGACGATTCCACACATTGAACTGCTCACTCCTCAAACATTATGCCTTCAACGTGTTCGCGGGAGTCCTCGGATTCAACGAAGTAATCCGAGGCGGGATAGCGGGACGCTGGAAGAATGGAGACGTCCATCTCCTTTACGCTACACATAAGCCGTTATTCCTCCTGATTAACTCGACTTTACTGGGGGCAAATTGCCCAATACGTTTCCAGGTGTAGTCACAAACAGAGATATTTTTGGTATCTTTAGTTTTAGTGAATCCGCCGACGTAGCCAATATAGACTTTTCCGGCTTTTTCGGCTTTTACCAAGTCACCAATCTTAACTCCAAACGGGGTGATTGTCCCACCTTTGCGCTTCCTTTTTCCTGACTTGTCCGGCACTTCAAAGTGCAATTGACGGCGGAAAAAACCATACTCTTTCCCCCGTTTTACTGCGCCAGGACGGGTAATGATGTTGAATGGGGAGGGAGTGATATTGACGCTGCCAAAGTGAGTGTAACCGCGAGAGTTAGAGCCATTAAACGGGACATACTTGATGAAATACCCGCAAGCCAATGCCACTCCATCAACTGCGTGGGTCTCCGGTTTGGCTATAGATTTGTTGGTCTTATCCTTCTCTAGACCTAGTTGGCTTCGGAGTTGAGATGTGCCGTTCCCATCCTTTGAGAAGCCTTCGCGGACGTAGACAGGGGCGATTTTTTCCATCTGGGATATTGCCCAATTGTTGACCAGTCATCACCGGAGAGAAACCTTTGCCCGACTTGGCGCGTTTGCGTTGGGAAAAGTCTATGTCAGCTCTAACTCGCTCATAGCCAATTGCAGTTACCGGGAATATCGCCGCCAACTCTTTGACTACCCTTAACTCCAACTGCCGTGAGGCTTTAATGGATGGGGGGAGTTTGCACTGTTTGCGATTGTCGAACCTGCATTGGCGGTGGTTACGCAGTTTAAACGGAACGTCCCGGTTAATCCTTCTGCCTCGCCGAGACCGTCGTAGCATGGCGCGGGTCTCCATCCGCTTTTTAACGCGACCAAATGGAAGGATAAGATGCAATTGTAGCAGGGTACATTTAGCCGACTGGACACCGACGCCAGAGTACGACTTTCCCGGATCTACCCCAACAGCAATCGGTTGCACTGCTAGGCGCGATGGTGCGGTAAGTTGAACGTGGTATACGCCCAAGTCCGACCATTTCCCGACCGCTTTGCCCTCTTTTATCCACCGCCTAGCCCTGGATGGCTTGGTGGGCATCAAGGTTTTTCCCTCTTTACTAACTATTAGTAGAGATACAGAAACATTACCATGCAAGCCACAGCTCGAATACCAATGCCCCTGTATCCCTACAATGGTATAGATTGGTTTCAAAACACCGTTAGTAGGCAAGACCCATACTGCGGGTGGTTTCAGCGCCAAGATAAACCCGAACGCTCAAGAAATCAGTCGGACAAGCGGTTTCGCAGCGCTTGCAACCGATACAATCTTCAGTACGTGGAGACGAGGCAATCTGACTAGCTTTACAGCCATCCCAGGGTACCATCTCCAACACATCGAGGGGACAAGCCCGTACACATTGGGTGCAACCGATGCAAGTGTCGTAAATTTTGACGCTATGAGACATAGAATAACGACTCCAAACGAGAATTATCGGTGATTGAGTTAGATATCCTCCCCACGCTAACCCTAATTAAGGATAGTCAGGGATTCTAATGGCATACTGTTTACCTGATGACTCAGGTAAGGTGGTCACAGTCCCAACTTTTGACAAGCGCCCGTTATCCCTTATTCAAGTTAACGGTAGGTTCTGTGACAGTACGCAATCTATTATTGCAGATGGATCTGCTCACACACGGGCGATCGCTCTCGCCGTCTAATCAACGATTATGACAGGAGTATTCTCGCCGATCGCAGTAAGACAGACAATGGATTAAGGCTTAGTGTACCGCAGCGCTCTCATCTGTTTGAGCATTAAGTTACAGAACTTCAAACTCTGTAACATTTGCGGGTAATTTAAAGCGGACACATAGAGAATAACGGCAAAAAAGTCAAGTACAATTATGTCATCAATCTTAGAAAACAAAGACCAACAACATCCCCAAGAAAAGAGCGATCGCGCCCTAGTGGATCGTCTCTTGGAAATCAAAGCAGATCCGACGGATTACCAGTTGACGGAATTGGCGCGATTACGGATTCGCTATTCTCGGTTTCCTGGCGCTAGGGAAATTCAACAGGGGCTGGAAAGGATTCTCCAGCAGTGGAATTTGACAGAAGAACAGTTATTTGAGTTAACCCGTCACATCCACAGCCAGGGTCATGTTTACAAGCAACCCAAGTCTGTCGAGAGCCAAGATGACTGGACTTAGCATTAAGGACAATAAAAGTTAACGGCTGAGATCGTCATTCGTCATTCGTCATTCGTCATTCGTCATTCGTCAGGGAATAGGGAACAGTTAACAGGTAAGGTAAAGTTTTGAGTTAACTTCCCCAGCTTCCCCAGCTTCCCCAGCTTCCCCGGCTTCCCCAGCTTCCCCAGCTCCCCCTGCTCCCCCAGCTCCCCCTGCTCCCCCAGCTCCCCCTGCTCCCCCAGCTCCCCCTGCTCTCCTTAATCCGTATCCGCCACTGACTTTTTAGGAATTGGCGGCAATTTTTCCAGGATATGGTGATGGTGATTCAGTTTATGTTTAGACTCAGCCAACTCCTCATCAATGGATTTTGGATTAAGCTCACGGGATTTATCCACTACCTGAACCGCCGCCGTTGTAATTTCAGAACTGGCGGCTTCTACAACTTGTGCTACCTCAATTTGCTGTTCCAATTGTTCCGTGGAAGAAACAAGTTCACTAAGTCCATTGACTAATTCTTTGAGATTTTGACGGAACGCCGGATCACCCGTTAAATCTTCCAAATCAGATGTAATCTTTTGCGTATTTTCAAAGGTTACCCGTGCTGAATCTAATAGCTGTTGCAAGACGATAGCAGTGCTGGGACTGTCCAGGGAATTGGATATATCGCGTAGATCAGCCGATAACTCCGCTGCATTAGCAGAGAGGGCGACTAAATTTTCGGAGGCGGTTTCGACGTTTTCGATAATGGTGCTGACATCCGCTTGATCGACTTGTGCATTGACTAAATCAATCGTCGTGTTGACATTTTCTAGGGTTGGTCTCAAATCGCTTAACAGAACGCGCAACTGTTCGCTGGTTTGACCCACACTGGTTAAGGTTCCGACTAAAACTGCTCGATTTCTGCTGACTAAATCATTCGTTGAGGCAATTAATCGATTGAGTTGCACGGCTGTCTGACTAAATTGATCTGCTGTATCGCCAATGCGTTGAGTTGTCTGGGTAGCCGCTGTGGTAATCGCATCAGACGCCTGAGAAAATCCGCCGACTTCTTGACGCACCGAACGCGATAATAAGGATAATTCACCCGCAAGTTGAGCGATACCACTGGCAGCGAGGGAGGCATTTTGGGCAAGAGTGTTGATGTTATTAAAAAATTGCGGATCGGTATAGATAGTCGTTAAGCGCTCAGTATTGCGGAGAAGTTCAATAAAGCTCACCCCAATCTCACCCTGAATCTGCTCACCTTCACAAATAATCACATCTGAATTGCATTCAGAACTTAGAGGTTCCATCGACTGGATATCAGTGGACAATTCCCGGAGTGGAGTAATATCTACCGAGGTTTCACCAATTAAACCCGATTGATTGGCTTCAATGGCAACATCTTCTGGGATCACTAAGTCTTCTGATGCAATTTCGATGGTGACATCAACGCCGTTGGTTGTGGCTTCAATATCAGTAATGTTGCCCACATCAACCCCGCGATAGCGCACGGTGGCTCCTTCTTTCATCCCAGCGACGTTAGGAAAGTTGACGACAAAGCTGTAACTGCGATCGCCAAACTTCAAACCCCGAATCCAAACAGCCAAGCCAGCAAGCACGGCGAGTCCAACTAGAATTAATAAGCCAACGGAGCCTTCTCGAATGGTTCGCGATCGCATGATTTCTCCTCACTGTACCGCTTCTAAAAACCTAGACAAACCTACCCACAAGTAATTCTGTCTTGGTATAAGTCCACGGTGTAACTTTTGGTCGATAACCGTTAACGCTTACACTTGGCTGATACCCGGCATTGTTGCTCGATATCAGCCTTAACCAACGGCTCCCAGTTAGAGACACTATAGTAATCGTGTCTACGATTGACTACAGGGCATCGACCAATAAAACTATTAAATTTATATAGAGCACTCCATACGTGCTTTCTCGGATTCACTCCGAGATAGGCGGACACAGAGCGCGGCAATCTCTCACTCAAATTCATGCCTCTTCTGGCAATTGCTAGGGCAGCTGCCACATCAGACGATAGTCCATACATCCGACTATATTTAACCAATCCAATCAAACTCGTGTAAGCTGGATTGACCAACTGAAGAGCTATTCCTCGGTTGGATAAAATCGATGAAAAAATATTATAAAAACGACTGTATGCCCAGGCAGAAAGCATTCGAGCATATTTTTTGCCACGCTCTCTTAATTGAGCTTTCTTTGTCGAAAAATCTAATCTTTCACACAGAATCGGGCTCTGAAAACTCCTGGCTAAATCTGCCAATTTCAAACAAACATCTACAATTTGAGCATCTTGTTTGCCTGTGGGCAAACCCGTCTGAAAAGGAAGAGTTCCCTGAGCTTTTAAATTTCCTTGACCATCAACATAAGCCCAACCGATAGAACTAGGATTTAGATCGATACCCAGGGCACCATACTGAATTTCTCTACTAACTTTCTCCACCGCTGCGGGTGTGAATTGAACAGCGACCACCCAGCGATTATCCTTTCTATAGAAGTGCCAGGTTTTCGCACCGCTACTGGGTAATCTATTAATCTTTCTTGAGAAGCTGCCAATTTTTGATCTGACATATTTCCCAAATTTTGCTTCCAGACAACCGGGGACTCTCAACTTGATCGTCTCCCCAGACCATTGACAAGTTTGATTCCCATAACTTTCATCCTTGGAACCAACAATAAATAGTTCCCCTCTGGATACCTTCACTCTAATTTTCGCCGATTTCAGATGTTTAACTTGATTTTGAAGTCGGTGGATATATCGCTTTTTATGATGCAGACCTTGACGCAGATGATACCAGTTAGTTTTTCTCGTCTTCAGGTTTGACGACAAGGGAAAATTACAGCCGTTTTTGGAGGCTTTCCAGTTCTTTTTT
>NZ_JAVJQN010000011.1:0-36022 GCF_040218245.1 Coleofasciculus sp. E1-EBD-02
AGCTTTATTGACAGAGGGTTTGATTCAAGGAAATCGGGTAGTATTCTTCATAAGTATGGCATCACCTTGCTCAGGAAAAATGTACCCCCGCTTCCCCCGCTTCCCCAGCTCCCCCGGCTTCCCCAGCTCCCCCGGCTTCCCCCGCTTCCCCAGCTTCCCCGGCTTCCCCCGCTTCCCCGGCTTCCCCCGCTTCCCCAGCTCCCCCGGCTTCCCCCGCTTCCCCAGCTTCCCCCGCTCCCCCAGCTTCCCCGGCTTCCCCCGCTTCCCCAGCTTCCCCAGCTTCCCCCGCTTCCCCCGCTTCCCCTCACCACAGCACTTATTCAGCAGCTCCTATTTGTTGATAGCGCTAACATTCCATGAATGGTGGATAAGGGAACCTGATAAAAATAGTGACGCAAAAATTGTTCTTCTTCGACAGCCGATAAAAAGAGTTGGATGCTTTCTTTTGTGGTTGGATCGATCGCGTCTCCATCCCACTCCCCAATCGACCCACTGATTTGGATTGACCCGCCTTGGTGAGTTACCTGAAATCCTAACCCAGAAAGGGCGGTGAGTCCCCGATGTAAGGTGCGATCGCTTAATTCTAACTTGTCTTGCAATTGCCCTAGGGTAGCGGATTTCCCGGTGCGACTGAGGAATTTAGCGAGTCCGACTAATGTTTCCCAAACCTGGCGGGATGAGAGTTGAGGCGGTGGCGGATACGCGATCGCTAATTTTCGTTCGCTTTGCATCGCCCGTCTAAACCAGAGTTGCAATTCATCCCAACTGGTGGGACATTCACGAACGGTTAATGGATCAATGGGTTCAGGTGTGGGCGTTTCCCTTGGTTCGCCCACTAAGGTGGGTGGCGTCAAAGGATTGGACATCGACAGCAGGTTCTCGCTATCCTCCTGCATTCCATCGCGCCAATCTAAAATCCAATCCAGTTGACTGGGAAGATTAAACGAGGAAATCCTATCCCCCGATTGAACGGCGACTAAGCGCACTTCGGGACGTTTTTTAAAGTTATTATAGTCCAGTTCTACAATCGCATTACATCGACCTTTGGGAACTTCATCGCGATAATGTCCCCACCAGATACCTGGAAATCCCATACTTGTGGAATCATCCCAGATTTCTAATTCGGTTTTAATATATTGTACCTTTTTTCCCTTTAAGTCCTGGGTATTACGATTCCAAACTGATTCAAACCAACAGTTTTCAATTAGAAATTTTGGAACTGGATTTCCCATACCACAAGGTTCTAATAGTTTAAGTTCCTGGAATAACGGTTTGCCTAAAGCCGCAACTGTTACGACAATATCAGCGGTAACCACTGGGGCTAACAAGGCGTCTTGGGCGGCAAGTTGTTGGCGTAACTTTTGATTAATCCCTTCGCTAAATAAGGGGATATTTTCTACAGGTAAACTTAACCCGGCGGCAAAGGGATGTCCGCCAAATCGGTGTAATAGGTGTTCTTGGGATTGGACTAATTCATACAAATCAATTCCATTCACTGAACGGGCAGAACCTCTGGCAATTGGCGAAGTGTTGAGTGTTGAACCTTCGCCACCCTCGTAGGGAACCTGGTTTTGAGGGTGTAGGGGCGGGTTTAGGGAATTTCGTTGCGCTATTGGTGATAACCTTTGTTCAAAACCCGCCCTAACAGAATGTTGAGTTAACTCTCCTTTCTCCTTTGTCTCCTCTGCACCTTCACCGCCCCACTCTTCACCTGTACTTAATAAAACTGTCGGGCGTCCATATTCCTGGGCAATTTGACCCGCGACTAAGCCTAAAACTCCCGCTGACCATTGGGGATCATCTAGGACAATAACACAGGTTGTGGAAAGGTCAAGTTGTGCCAGTTTCCGTTTAACTTGTTCCGTAATATCTTTCTGTAAGGACTTGCGGCGACTATTGGCTAATTCGGTTTCTAACGCTAAGGTTTGAGTATAGGCTTCATCGCGACGGGTTAATAATTCCACACAAAAAGACGCATCCCCCTGAATCCGACTGACTGCATTAATTCTTGGACCTAAGCCAAAGGAAATATCCGTGGGGCGATCGCCACTGCGCTGACAGAGTTCTAAAAGTTTAGCTACACCGGGACGGGTGCGGGTTTTCAATTGTTGCTGTAGCGTTTGAATTCCCCGTTGGGCTAAATAGCGACAATCACCACTCAGTTGGACTAAATCAGCAATTAAACCAATTGCTACTAAATCTAATAAGTCCTCTAAAGGTTGTTGGGGAATATCGGGTAATATTTGATACAGTGCCTCAACTAATTTATACGCTACCGCTACACCAGAGAGATGAAACAGGGGATGGGTTTCGGCAAAATAGCGGGGGTTAATAATCGAAACGACGTTCGGTCGCTCCTCTGGCAAGGTATGATGATCGGTAATAATAATGTCTATTCCTAACTGAGACGCATAGTCAATTTCGCTGAGATTTGTGCTGCCTGTATCGCAGGTGACAATCAGTTGAGTTCCCGATTCTGCCAGTTGATCAATTCCCGGACAATTTAAACCATGAGATTCGGTGAGACGATTGGGAATATAATAGGCGAGTTGTTGATTCTGCGGTAGAAACTGCCCCAATCCGTCCCATAAAACACTGGTTGCGGTAATTCCATCCGCGTCAAAGTCTCCCCAAATCGCTACCTTTTCCCCCTTATCCCGCGCTTGTTGCAATCGCTGTACTGCCCGTTTCATTTCCTGACCAAATTCAAAGGGACTCGCGGGTTGATATAAATCGGGATTAATAAATCCAGCTAATTGATTTAACTCCCGAATTCCGCGTTGCCATAATAATTGGGCGGCGTAATATCCTTCTGATGCGGGGGCGTAGGATTTAACCGCATCGAGGAACCATTGGGGAACATCTGGAGAGGGTTGAACGTGCCATTGGGGTTGAGGCATAAGTCGGAGGGGAAGACGGTTGAGGGTTCGACGGCGTGAGTTGAAACAACGCCCGTATGAAAATCTTAGCTTGTTTTATGCTGGAAATAAGGGGTCACGCCTTTAAATTAAGTAGGTGGGGACAATTAATGTGAACGGTGGAGAACTCGCTTCGCGAGAAGCAAGCTACGTTTATGTAAGGGTTGGAGGGGTGTTTACATAACTTAATAGGCTTTTCAAACAAAGAAAGTTTTAAAAAAGGCAGGCAGCGAAACTAAAAGACAAAAAAGGAATAGGGAAAAAGGTGCGAGAAATTGCTCATAGTAAATATCCTTTACCCAAGAAAAAGGGAAAACTTAATGAGAGCATACGAAGTATGGGCGAGGTCTTCTCGCCGAGTAGGATAAAGGTTTAAGGGTAACAAAACTTGCTCTGATTGAGGCACTTAAATTCAGGATGGGATCTATGGGATGGTTGGGAAAACGTGCGAGGAAACGACTACTATTTTTAGGATTAGCCTGGTTAACTGTTGTGGGGATAATCGCATCTCCTGTCGTCCTGGGAAATGCCTCGACTCTCCTTCAGTCGGATATCATACAACAGGACTCTCATCTGGCTCAATCTCTTGATCCAGTAAGCCGATTAAGCCAAGGTAAAACTGACTATGATCGGGGACGCTTTGCTGATGCAGTACTGGCTTGGCAAACGGCGGAACAGGTTTACCAACAAGCAGGCGATCGCACTAACCAGGCAATCAGTTTAAATTATCTGTCCCTTGCCTATCAACATTTGGGACAATGGGAACAGGCAAAGGCGGCGATTGAGGAAAGTCTGAACCTCCTAACCACTCCCACCGATCCTGCACTCTTGGCACAAGTATTAAATACCAAAGGCAGTCTGCAATTGGCAACCGGACAATCGGAAGCCGCGTTGCAAATCTGGAAAGCCGCCGAGACAGCTTACTCCCAGGCTGATGATGCTATCGGTGTATTGGGGTGTCAAATCAATCAGGCGCAAGCCTTACAAAGCTTGGGGATGTTTCGGCGATCGCAGCAAGTCTTAGAACGGGTACAGAAAGCCCTCACCCTACAGCCGGATTCGCTGATTAAAGCCACCGGATTACGCAGCCTAGGGATGGTTTGGCAAGCGATTGGGGAATTAGACGAGGCTCAAAACGTCCTCAAGCAAAGTTTAGCGATCGCGCAAACCCTCAATTCCCCCGCCAATATCAGCGCCGCTTTCTTGAATCTGGGAAATACGGCACGAGTGTTAGGTGATAGGGACGCGGCTATTACTTATTACCATAAAGCGGCAAAAACGGCAACCAATCCCTTAAACCAACTCGAAGCCCAACTCAACCAATTTAAGTTACTGATTAGTCAACAGCAGTTTAATCAAGCCCAAGATTTATTTACCCCAATTCAGCACAATCTCTCCCAATTATCTCCCAGTCGATATGCGATCTATGCTCAGGTGAATTGGGCAGAAAGTTTAATCGAACTCCTAGACAATCCAGCGGGATATTCTCCAGAATCTATCACATCAGAAGACATCGCTCAACTCCTCGCCCAAACCATTGTTCAAGCTAAAGCATTAAATGACATCCGCGCTGAATCCTTGGCTCTAGGAACTCTGGGAAAACTCTATAAAACCAACCAACAAGGGTTAGAAGCTCAACGTTTAATCCAACAAGCCCTATTCTTTTCCCAAACCATTAACGCCAGAGATATTTCCTATCAATGGCAATGGCAACTAACCCAACTTTATCAGCAAACTGGAGACCTGAACGCCGCGATTACTGCGAATCAAGACGCCTTTAATCTGCTACAATCGATTCGGGAAGATTTAGTCGCAATGAACCCCGATGTGCAGTTTTCGTTTCAAGAACAAATTGAACCCATCTACCGGAATTTAGTCCGTCTCTTGTTAGAACGTCCCTCACCCGATAATCTCAAGCAGGCGCGTAATGTGATTGAATCCCTACAGTTAGCCGAATTGGAGAACTACTTTCGTGCCTCCTGCTTAAATGCTAAAGCCGAGCAAATTGATTCCGTGATTGAGGACAGCGATACTCAAACAGCGGTGATTTATCCGATTATTTTACCTGACCGGATCGCGGTGATTCTTTCCTTACCTGGACAACCCTTAGAAACCTACAACACCGAGTTACCTCAAGCTGAGATTGAACAGACGGTGAATCAACTGCGACAGTCGATGAACATCGCCTATTCCAACCGCAAACGGCTGACGATATCTCAAACCATTTATGACTGGTTGATTCGACCAATAGAAACTCAGTTAGCCCAACAGGATATTAAAACTTTAGTCTTTGTTCTCGATGGTGTGTTGCGGAATGTGCCAATGGCGGCACTCCATGATGGTGAACAGTATTTAATCGAGAAATACAGTATCGCCTTAACGCCAGGGTTACAATTACTCGAACCGCGATCGCTCACCCAACTACAACTACGTTCTCTGACTGGCGGATTAAGTGAACCCCGTCTAGGATTTTCGGCGTTACCGGCTGTGAAAAATGAAATTGAACAAGTGAGTACAAATATTCCATCCAATGTTCTGTTAAATGAAGCCTTTACTAGCACCGCCTTAGAGAACAAAATTAACACACTTCCAGTGAGTGTGGTTCACCTAGCTACCCATGGTCAATTTAGTTCTAACCCAGAAGATACGTTTATTCTCACCTGGGATAAACGGTTTAATGCCAATACCTTATCTCAACTCCTTAAAGGTAGAAACCAAGACAATTTTCCCCCGATTGAACTCCTGGTTCTCAGTGCGTGTCAAACCGCAAATGGCGATCAACGAGCGGCGTTAGGATTAGCGGGATTAGCCGTGCGATCGGGAACCCGCAGTACCATTGGTACGTTATGGTCAGTCAAAGATCAATCAACGGCTCAGGCGATGATCCAACTGTATAATAATTTAACTAAACCTGATATTAATCGGGCTGAAGCCTTACGACAAGCTCAGTTATTTCTACTCCGGCAAAATAAATACAAACATCCCTACTACTGGGCACCTTTTATTTTAGTGGGGAATTGGTTATAGCGCTACGCGCTAGGCTTTCTTGCAATGGGCAATAGGCAATGGGCAATAGGCAATAGTGAAGATAAAGGCTTACCTGACAAGGGATTAAGCGATTTTAATTTTTCTTAATATGTCCTAACTAGAGTGCGTAGTGCTATAACATTCCTCTGAGTCCGATAAAGGATTAGAATTGGGGGATGATACTCATTAGCGATCGCGGATATGAGCGCAAGTGCAGACATTGTAGAATTAGCCGACGCCTTAGTCTATACCAAGACTGGGCAGCATCTGAATGATCTTCAACGGTTCATTCTGCGGGAATCATGGCAAGAGACGAAGAAAAACTATGACCAAATGGCTCACGAGTTGGGGTATTCGGAAAGTTATATTAAGCAATCGGTTGCGCCTCAGTTATGGAAACTGCTGTCCCAAGGACTAGGGGAAAAAGTAACCAAGACCACTGTTCGCTCTGCCCTAGAACGGCAACTGCTGGATCAAAATCAACCTAAATTTCAAACTGTTATTAATAACACTCTATCATCGATAGAAACAGGTTGTTCTGATTGTTCAGATGACCTGAATGACTCACCCAATCCGCTTATTTTACCATCGGATCAGACTATCTTGCCATCCGTTGACCTGGAATTGCCCGATGGCAGTGTTCCCTTAAACTCTCTCTTTTATATCGAGCGAGTTCCCTACGAAGCCCAATGTTATCGGGAACTGCTTAAACCTGGCACGTTGATCCGAATTAAAGGACCGAGGCAAATTGGCAAAACCTCGTTAGTTAATCGCTTACTCAGTCGTGGTATCGCCAATAATTATAAAACAGTCGTGTTAGATTTTCAGCAAGTCGAAGAAACGGTGATTAGCGACTTAAATAAGATGTTGCGCTGGTTATGTGCCAGCTTGACTCGCCAATTAAAATTAAAGTCGAGGCTCAATGACTATTGGGATGAAGATTTGGGCAGTAAGATGAGCTGCGCTCTCTATATTCGAGAATATATTTTAGCCGAAATTGATAATCCGATTGTCTTGGTTTTAGAAGAATTGAGCCTAGTTTTTCAACAGGTGAATATTGCCCAAGAATTTCTCACCCTATTGCGGTCTTGGCATGAGCAAGCTAAAGTTGATCCAATTTGGCAACGGTTACGCCTGATACTCATCCAATCAACCGAAGTCTATGTGCCTTTAGATATCAATCAGTCTCCGTTTAATGTCGGGTTAGGCGTTGATTTAGAAGCCCTGAGTTGGGAACAGGTGCAAGATTTGACTTGGCGTCATGAATTGAGGTTAGAAGCCAATCAAATTACTCAGCTTATGCAACTTGTGGGGGGTCATCCTTATCTGGTACGGCTGACGTTATACCATTTAGCTAGACAGGATTTCACCTTTGAGGAGATCCTGAAAACAGCCGCAACGGAGACGGGAATTTATGCCAACCATCTGCATCGACATTTGTGGACGCTGCAACATAATCCTCAACTGGCGACGGCGTTTAACCAAGTTCTTAGCACCACTGAACCGATTGAGGTGGAACAGGTGCAAGGGTTTAAGCTGCACAGTATGGGACTGGTGAATCTTGAAGGAAACCAGGTGAGGCTAAGTTGTGATTTGTATCGGTACTATTTTCGCGATCGCATCATCAAGTGTCAAGACGCAGGCAGTGAGAGTGAGTAACCGCAGAGGAACCTGTTCTGGATGTGCCATGCATGGTGCGTCTGGAGATAAGAATCAGAATTGACGAAGTTTTCGCCAAAATTACCACTTTTTATATATTGACAAATTTAACGAATTGTGCAGTCCAGTCCAAGGCTGATTATAAAGTCGTGAATTTTTAGGAATTTTTCTGTATGTTTCGATTCAAAATTAACTGTTATTCTTGATTTAGTCAACTTAAAGCTGTAGTGATTGAATCAAATCCTATATGGAAGATAAACATATAGAAAAACAAATTCAAGTCTTAGACCAGTGGATTAAAAAGAATTCAGAGCCAAGAGAGTTAAAAAGAGCGATGGTGGTTAAATTAACTCTTCAAGGATTGAATTATAACTCGATTGCTGATTTACTGAATGTATCGAATGGGTTTATCAGTAAATGGAATAAGCGGTTTAAAGAATCTGGACTAGAAGGGCTTAAATTATCTTACAAAGGCTCTAGTGGTTATTTGACAAAACAGCAGAAGCAAGATGTGATAAATTGGTTAACCCAAGGCGAAAACCAGGGGTTAGAGAATATCAAATGTTATTTAAGGGAGAAATATGGGATCAATTTTAAATCCAACTCAAGCTACTATAATTTAATCAAAGAAGCACAAAACTATTTCCTTCAGTTCTCTGCGGAGTATTTCTAATTAATGAGTGTGATCGCCTTTTATCTCTAATCCGACTGCTGTTCTCTCACCCAAGTCCGAAACGCCCGTAATGTTGCAGTTTCTCCATCCGCTAAACTTTGCCGAATAAACCGAGGAATTGCGGCTAAAGATAGCCATGGAAACGTCGGACTTTTCTCCACAGATTGATAACTCGTTGATTCTGGAGATAAAACAAATACATCGAGTTTACGTCCATCATAACGCCACAGTTCGGGTACACCAATCGCGGCATAAATTGGTAGTTTATCCATAGAACCACTGGTAATGTCAATCTCTAAGACTAGATCGGGTGGCGGATCATTCGCCAAATCAATCTCTTGTTTATGTCTAACTTTGGGTTCATTTTGGATGTAGTAACAGGAGTCAGTTTCTCCCCCTTTTTGCCGTTTTTCTCGCTTCAGAGTGAGAGAACCAAACCGTTTGAGGTTGAGATTTAATTCATCCGCGATCGCGCCAATTAAGCTTTCAATAAAGCGGTTATTATTTTCATGAGGTCCTAAGGGCGTCATAATTTCTAATACTCCGTCATTGTAAGCCAAACGAGCGCAGCGGTTTTTCCCTAAGTCTGCAAGTAACCGCTCAAACGTTTGCCAACTGATATTTGACAGAATGACCCGATGTTCGCCTAGTTCAAACGTAGCTGTTGTCATCACCTATTCCTGACAAAATCATCCCTTTTGTATCGGTGTAAAAACGAAAGTAATTATTGGGTGAAAAATGGCTTTCCCCCTTGTATAGTAGAGCTTCCCGATTAATTCAGCAAATCCCGAAGATGAGTCCCCCATCCCTCTACCTTCTCCATTGCCCTTGTTCTTTTCCATTCTTGGAGTATTATTAGAGTTGGGGTTGGCGAGAAGTAGGGGGTTAGGATTGATGAAGATAATCAAGTTTCTCAAACAGGGGCGGACGTTGACATTGCCGTTAATCTGGCTAACCCTCTTCAATCCGACGGTTCAGGCTCAGTTAATCCCCGATAATACGTTAGGCACAGAAAACTCTATCGTTAGTCCCCAAGGTGCGCGAGACTTAATTGAAGGTGGGGCAAAGCGTGGGAGTAACTTGTTCCATAGTTTTACCGAGTTTAACGTTAATTTAGACCAACAGGTTTACTTTGCCAATCCGGATGGCATCGCCAATATCCTAACGCGGGTTACAGGGGATAACCTATCAAATATTTTTGGTACTTTAGGCGTTGATGGCAATGCTAACCTCTTTTTACTCAATCCCAATGGCATTCTTTTTGGTGCGGATGCCCAATTAGATGTCGCGGGTTCTTTTGTTGCTAGTACCGCTGATGGGATTCAGTTGGGAGACGATGGCATGTTTCGGGCGACTAATCCCCAAGACAGTCAACTGTTGGCGATTCAACCCGGTGTCTTATTTTTAGACGCCCTGCGTCAACAGCAAGCGGAAATTCGCAATCAGGGACAGTTAAGCGTCGGTACAGGACAAACCTTGACGCTAGCGGGAGATAGAGTAATCAGTACGGGTTCATTGACCGCTCCCGGCGGTACGATTCAGGTATTCGGTGAGGAGGTTCAGTTATTAGAAACTGCCAGAATTGATGTGTCTTCTCTTGCAGGTGGCGGTAGCGTCACTATTGGTCAAGGGGAACAAGTAACCATTGCTGAGAACGTGCAAATTCAAGCCGATTCTCTGAATCAGGGGGATGGCGGTAGCGTAATTATTCGGGGCAATGAAACAACGCAATTTGAAGGAACGATTACCGCCCGTGGTGCGAGTGACACGCCTCAATCCAATGGTGGGTTTGTGGACGTATCCGGCGGATATTTAGAGTTTACCGGAATCGTGGATACCACAGCACCTTTGGGAGAGGTGGGAACCCTGTTACTCGACCCAAAAAATATTTGGATTCAAGCAGATGGAATTGACTCCGCTGATGGGCAAACCTTTGAAACAAATCCCACAGAGGTATCGATTATTAAGGCTGATACCATTGTTTCAGCTCTCGCAACTAACTCAGTCACATTACAGGCAAATAATGATATTGCCGTTAACCAGAGTATTGTGATTAACCCATTTAGCCCATCAAGCAATAGTCTAACGTTACAAGCAGGACGTTCGATTACTATTGCTAATGGTCAGCTAATCTTTCTGATTGGTGGAGACTTTATTGCCAAAATTAATGACGAAAACGCGATCGCGTCTCAACGGGATGCTGGAGTCGCTCAGTTTTTAATGAATCCCGATTCTACTCTGACATCCCTGGGTGGGAGAATCGAGATTACCTCCGGAACCTTTGCTGATACCAGTCAAATTAACACCGTCAATAGTACAATCAGCAGCGCCGATGTTTTAGGCAATAGCGGCAGCAGTGGTGATATTACTTTGTTTGCCTTGGGTAATGTCACCACAGGAATTGTAAATACTGGACGAACGATTGGCGGGGATGTCGTGGCGAACAATGGCGGTAATATCACCATTAAAAGTGAACATGGGGCGATCGCGACCACGGATTTTGTGACCAGCGATGGGATCAATCAAGGGGGTAGTGTTTTCCTGGAGGCTAGCGGTGATCTGAATGTTAATCAGAATGTTACCTCAACCTCAACTGAAGGCATAGGCGGGAATATTACCCTGAGAAGTGAAAATGGCGCGATCGCTACCTCCGCCATGCTGATCAGCGATAGCAGAAATCAAGCGGGTGATATCTCTGTTGATGCTAGCGAGAACCTTGATATTAATGGGAATATCAGTTCAAGGGGAGAAATCGGCGGGAACATTACCCTCAATAGCGAAAAAGGCGCGATCGCAACTACGGCGTCTTTGGTGAGTGAGGGTATTAATCAAGCGGGTGATATCTCTGTTGATGCTGCTGGAACCCTAACGACGATGGAAACTATTATTGCCAATTCCCAGAATCAAGCTGGAGATATCTCACTCAATGCGATCGGGGATCTGAGTGTTAACCGGAATATCAGTTCAAGGGGGGAAATAGGCGGGAACATTAGCCTGAGAAGTGAAAAAGGCGCGATCGCAACTACGGCACCTCTGGTTAGCGAGGGTAGCAATCAAGCGGGTGATATCTCTGTTGAGGCGAGCGAGAACCTGAGTGTTAACCAGAATATCAGTTCAAGGGGAGAAATCGGCGGGAACATTACCCTCAATAGTGAAAAAGGCGCGATCGCAACCACGGCGGCTCTGGTTAGCGAGGGTAGCAATCAAGCGGGTGATATCTCTGTTGAGGCGAGCGAGAATCTGAGTGTGAATGGGAATATCGATTCAAGTGGAGAAATAGCTGGGGGGAATATCACCCTCAAAAGTGAAAATGGCGCGATCGCAACCACGGCGGCGCTGGTTAGCCAAGGTATCAATCAAGCCGGAGATATTTCCCTTGATGCTAGCGGAAACATTAGTGTGAGTGTCGATATCACCTCAAGATCTCTGGAAGGAATAGCAGGACAAATTACACTCACCAGTGGCGGGTTGTTAGGGGTAACTGGAACCGGTGGTATTTCAACCATTAGCCGGGGGTCTGGTGTGGCTCAGGGAATTACAATTACTGCTCAATCACTGCAAGTCAAAGATGCGCCGATTGTCGCTTTTGCCTCGAATGAGACTCAAGGGGGAATGGTGCAGGTCAATGCTGCCGATGATGTGGTCATTCGTAATAGTAATATTGGTACATTTGTTGAGTCTGGTTCTGCTGATGCGGGAGATGTGATTCTAAATACCCGTCAGTTAACGATTATCAAAGATCCGGAGACAACAATTGAATTCCCCGTGGGGGTTGGTTCTAATACTGATCCAAGCAATAGTGGTAATGCCGGAAATGTCACGATTAATGCCACGGAGTCTGTCGAAATCATTGGAAATCAACCCGGTGCGTTTAATCCCAATCCTGTTGAATTGGCTCAAATTCCCTTGCAAGGAGATACAGGAATCTCCACATCAGCTTTAGGTAGTGGGAACTCTGGCAACTTAACAGTTAATACCGGGCGATTATCTATTCGCGACGGTGGCGGAATTACTACGTTTGTGAATCAGGGTGAGGGGGGAGATTTAACCGTTAATGCAACAGATATCGTTTTACAAGGAGAGGGCGGTATCGGTACAGGAACCTTGGGTGAAGATGCTGGGGATTTAACCTTAAATGCGGAGAACGTTTCCCTTACAGACGGGGCTTTGATCAGCACGTCTACGGGGCGTGCTGGAAATGCCGGAGACTTAACCTTAGATGTGCGTAACTTGAGCCTTCGCAATGGTGCTGGTGTCCTCGGCAATACCGGAGCAGATGGCAATGGGGGACAAGTGACGATTAAGAATGCTGAGTTGATTGAAGTGATTGGGAAATCGGCGGATGGCAGTTTTTCAAGTTCTATCGCCACGGATTTATTTTCGCCGAATGAATCAGGTAATGCTGGCGATATAGACATTACTAGCCAACAATTGATTGTCCAACAAGGGGGAGAGATCACATCAGCAACCCGTGGTTTCGGAGATGGGGGTACTATTCGACTGAATCTAGAAAGTCTGCAACTGAATAACGGTCGAATTAATGCCTCGACATCACGTTCTGGAAAGGGTGGGAATATTCAGATTCGCGCTTCCGAATCCATTGAAGTTATTGGGGCAGGATTTGATGCCTTGCAAGAGCAATTTGTGCGTCCGGCGTTTGCAGATACGCTTACCCTGGATAGTTTTAGTCAGGGAATTGTCACGGTTACGGATGGAGAAGGAAGGGCGGGTAATGTCTTCATTGAAACCCCAAATTTTATTGCCCGTGATGGTGGATTGATTGCCACCACGACACTCAATCAAGGTAGGGGGGGAAATATTCAGATTGATGCCACAAATCGGATCGAGTTAGACAATTCGCTGTTGGGTTCGGGAACGTTTGATCAGGCGGCATCAGGCAATGTTACCCTAACCTCTCCTCGGCTGGTTGCACGCGGGGGAGCGCAGGTATTAACCACCACCTTTGATTCTGGACAAGCGGGTGATTTAAATGTGAATGTGTCGGAGTCGATTGAACTTTCTGATCCCAATAATCAAGGCACTCTCCTCGGTACGGGTTTATTTGCTTCCTCGACTCAAGCCGCATCCGGCGATGGGGGGGATATCAATATTAATAGTCCCACGAGTGAATTAAATATTCGCGATCGCGCGGCGGTGTCGGTGAGTGCGACAGGGACAGGCAATGCTGGCGATATCAATGTTGATGTCCGCTCTCTGTTGTTAGATCAAGGGTTAATTTCAGCAACGAGTCTATCCGGAGAAGGGGGGAATATCAACCTCAAAGTAGCCGAGACATTTATCTTGCGAAATAATAGTCAACTGTCCACTCGTGCAGGCACCGAAGCCAGTGGCGGTGGTAATGGGGGAGATCTAACAGTTGATGCTAATTTTATTGTGGGGGTGCTGTCGGAAAATAGTGATATTACGGCGAATGCCTTTGAGGGAAATGGTGGTAGTATTACGATTACTACCCAACTGATTTTGGGGTTACAAATGAGTGACCAATTAACCCCAAAAAGTGATATTACTGCCAGTTCAGAATTAGGAATTGACGGTACAATTGAGATTAATACGCCGAATATTGACCCCTCACGAGGGTTAATTGGACTGCCCTCAACCTTCTCTGATCCCTCTGGGCAAATCATTTCCGGCTGTCCAGCGGATACAGGCGATCGCTTTGTGGTCACCGGACGCGGTGGAATTCCCCATTCTCCCAGTCAATACCTGTCTGGGCGGGCAATTTGGGAAGATACGCGACGGTTATCCAGTCAGAGTTCTCCATCCCCAACTCCTACTAATTCTCAGCGTCCTCAACCTGATCCGCAACCTTTAATTGAAGCCCAAGGTTGGGTTGTTGACAAGGATGGCACAGTGATACTTACGGCTGAACCCTATCAAGGCAAACGAGTGAATATTGGCATGGATTTTCACACTTGTGATGGGTGAAGTGTCACTGACAACAATCATCACCAATCCATTTCCTGCAAAGTTTTGAAATCTTCTTGAAATTCAGCGACATCGTAGTGAACACAAATGCCTCGATCAGCCTCACGCCGAAGTCCTGTCGAAATTCAGGGTCAAAGCGATTTTAATTTTTCTTTTATGTCCTAACTAGAGTCTGTAGTGCTATATAAGTTATTCGTCATTTGTTGATTGTGCATTGTTGATTGTGCATTGTTGATTGGTAATCCTCTCCCCCTACTCCCCTAGCTCCCCCTACTCCGCCAGTCCCTCTGTCTTCTGCCTTTTGGGGGATGCTATTTTGGCTAAATGTTATAATACGAGTTTTAGACAACTTCACAAATCGGGTGACAGCAATTTCGGAATGTCTTGCTGAAAAAAACAGTTAAATCTTCAGGCAGATAGAACTTCACTGAAACGGCTCTATTCCTAGAGTGACTGTATCAATTTTAGACTCCTCTATCAATTTTAGACTCATGAAACCCTTTCAATTTTTCAGTATAAACTGGCTGAGTTGGCATTTTCCCTTACTTTTAGTGTCCATCACACTATCTTTAGAATTGGCGATTGTTCCTCGTCTAGTTGCCCAAACTCAAGCTGTGAAAAACCCGAGTAATACTCAAGCACCTGTGCCACCTGGAGATGGCAGTCCCGATGATACAACAGGAGCAGGAACTCGTGATGGCGGTCATTGTACAAACGATAATGCCACGGAAGATGAACCCGGATTTTCGGTTCTAGTGCCAGTTGAAAATAAAACGATCGCGCAACGTCCTACCTTCTCACTGTACATCCCGGAAACGGTAGCACAGAAGGTATTTTTTAGTTTAAAAAATGCTGAAAACGAAGAAGAGTATGATTACCAGACAATCATCACATTACCAACAACAGCCACAGGGAATGAGTTTAGCTTCCCTTTACCAGAGGATGCACCTGATCTAAAAACAAACACGCCATATCAATGGTCTATTAGTTTAGTTTGTCAACAGTCACTTGATCCGAATGACCCGACTGTAACTGGCATAATTGAGCGCGTTGAATCGCATCAAATTACAGGAAATTGAGATTGTTGGTTATTTGTCCTTTGTCATTGGTCATTTGTCGTTGAGACGGGGCGGGTTTAGTTAAGTTATCGGTTTGTAGTAAAATGTTAGCTGTAAAACCCGCCCCTACACGCCTGTTTCCTGTTCCCTGTTCGGGAGACATTCTTCAATCAAGGCGTGATTGCTTTCGCGTTCGGACTTTTTCAGATATTCTAGGGCAATCCGTACCGCCGCCGGAGATGTTGGGTAGTCTTGGGCGAGTAACTCTAGAATGCGACGGAGTTGGAGTTTCTCGATTTGCTTGCTAGTAACCCAGGAAAGAGCGATCGCGGATAGAATTAATCCTAGGATTGGGGGAATCACAGGTATCCACCACCCCTGTAAGAAAGCGTTATAGGCGACGGAGACTAATACTAAGCCCGCGATCGCAATTCCCAACGCCACCCTCTGAGGAGACTGCAACCGCCAACTTAATACTGTACCAATTAAAGACCACACCAAAACCCACAACCCCTCTTGGAATTCACTCCATGTCCGGATTAGGGGACGATTATCCAAAGCGGCACTCAAAATCTGACTGGTTAAATTCGCATGAATTGTCACACCTGCCATTTCCTGAGGTGTGCGATACAAATGTCCACTGTAGGGTGTATAGAAAAAGTCTTTCAGGCTGGTTGCGATCGCGCCAATTAAAATAATCCGTCCGGTAAACCCATTCTCATCCTTTAATTCGGCGGGAATTCGATTTTCTAGTAAATCGGTAAGCGAGAGGGTATAAAAATTTTCTAATCCGCCACGATAGTTTAATAGTATCTGATAGCCGCCCGTATTCACCCGCACATAGCCGCCGTCATTTTGCTCTAACGGTGAAAGAATGGCTTTACCCAATTGCCAACGATGCTGATCTTTAGCTTGGAATTTAATTCCTTGGGCTTCTAGATACTGCAATGCCAGCTTTAAACTGAAACTGAGATGAAGTTGATCCGCCAATTGAACAGATATTAACCCTCGGCGGACTTTGCCATCTGCATCCAATACCATATCCACAAAACCGACTTGTCTCAACTGATTTAAACTTGGAGGAGGATTCACGGAATTGCCCACAACTTTTTCGGCACCAATTAGATTTGGAGTAGACTGAAATAGATTCACTAATGTTTGATGTCCGGGTTCTACAGGTAAATCTCGATACACATCTAAACCAATCACACGCGGATTATCTACCTTTAATCGAGTAATCGCCTCTGCTAACACCGCATCAGGGAGGGGCCACTGTCCAACTTGAGTGATATCGTTTTCATCAATGGTGACAATTACAATCCGTGGATCAGGGGGTTCTAAGGGGCGAACTTGAAAAAACTGATCCAAAACATCCCATTCCAAACCTTGCAACAATCCGGTTAAACGTAACAGAATTACCAGAGTAGTTGTGCTAAGGCTGATCACGCCAATCCAGCCGCGCCACAGTCGATGTCTGATTGGTTCAGTTTTAGCTTTCTTGGTCGCCGATGACAGCAGAGAATTGGCTTTTTCAATCGCTTTGAGGGCGTTCTGAATATCCCGTCGATTTAATTCTTGACTCGCGGCTAAAAACTGATAATCTAAATCACTTAAACTCTTCCCTTGAGACCAGCTTAATGCCTCTCTTAATGCCTCTCCTTGCAAGAGGTGGGATTGATTCTGTTTTTTTGAGGCAATCCAGGCGTTGAAGGCGTCAGCATAAGGACGAAGTGAAACTAATTGTTTGGTTACCCAGGTTTGATTAAATACTTGTTCATATATTCTATTCTTTACCTGGAGTATTCCCTGCTTTTTAACCAACAAACCCGACAATAAAAGTTCAGTTACTTCTCGCGAGTCATCTACCTCAATCTCCACACCTTGTAACACCTGCTGATAAATACCCAGCATTCTACCTGTCCGTTGACCATTTCCTTGAATGCGATTCTGAATCGTTCTCAAATGTTCCGGATCATCCTGAGACGCCCAGTTATTAATGATGCGCGATCGCACTAAGTTTTCTACCCACTTGTATTCCTGATCTGGCGGGATAACTAGCCTCTCCGGTTCTGTATTTTCTGCCGCTTTCCAGACTAAATTACACAACTTCTGGGTAAGAAATGGCTGACCCGATGTCCACGCCAAGATTGCCTTAACAATTATCTCTGGACTATTAATTTTTTCCGCTAAGCCTTGGATCAGGGGTTGTACTTCTGCGAGTTTAAACCCTTGCATTTCTATGGCTTGACCAATATTAAAAGAAGTCCGGCTGCGATCGCGAATTAAGTCTGAGGGTGCAGCGACACCAAAGAAGGCAAAGACAATCCGATTATAGTCAGGATTAATAGCGCGTTGATTATAGCAAAATCGAATTAAAGCCCAAAAATCATCAATGGGGAAATTAATACTTAAGATTCGATCAATTTCATCCATAAAAATGACTAATCGTTCACTGGAGAATTGACCAAGCAAAGCCTCTTCAATAAACTGACTGCATCGTTGTAAAAAGGAGATATCATCTCGCTCTTTCCACCACGATTTTAAATGAATCTTTTCCCGCAGATTGAACGCCAACCATAACTGCGTAACAACGCCCTTATACCACTGTACAGGCGTCGTATATTCACCCCCAATTGTGGTCATATCCAGAACACCACAGCGGAATCCTTCGGCTTCTAGGCGATACTTAGTTCTGACAAGGAGAGAGGATTTGCCCATTTGTCGAGGGCTAAGTACATGACAAAATTCACCTGCTTTCACCGCCTGATAAAGTTGGGCGTCTGCTTGTCGCACCACATAGGTAGGATCATCATGTCTGAGACTACCGCCAACTTGGTAATTTGTCATTTGTTATTCGTCATTCGTCATTTGTCATTTGTTATTTGTCAATAAAGAGTTATAGTTATATTGTCGGTGCGGGTTTAGCCACAATCGTAGGGGCGGGTTTAGGGAATCAATTGTAGGGGCGGGTTTAGGGACAATTGTAGGGGCGGGTTTAGGGACAATTGTAGGGGCGGGTTTAGGGACAATTGTAGGGGCGGGTTTAGGGACTAAATTTAGCTATCCACCAATAACGGAAAAACAAAACCCGCCCTTCTCCACCAATAACGGAAAAACAAAACCCGCCCTTCTCCACCAATAACTGACCAACTTTTCCCTTATTCACCCTCTAAAAAATATCAGCCGGATCAGCTGCTTTCAGTTTTCGCACAGCAATCGCCCCCGACACACAACACATAATAATCGTCAAGATTAAAATCGTCATCGTTTTAGTCAAGGTGATTGTCATTGGTAAACGAGTTGCGGCTTTTGTTAAACCATACAATCCAGACGCAATCACCATTCCCGGAATATATCCTAAAATTGCCAGAATAAGCGCTTCTTGAAAAACCACCATCAATAAATAACGATGGGTATAGCCCATCGCTTTGAGTGTGGCATATTCGGGTAAATGATCGGAAACATCGGTATAAAGAATTTGATAAACAATCACCGTACCAACAACAAACCCCATTACTGTCCCCAAAGTGAAGACAAAACCGATCGCGGTACTGGTTTGCCAGTAATTTTTTTCAAAATCGATAAATTCTTGCTTGGACAAAATTGTGACATCATCAGGAAACTCCTGTCTCATGTCAGTTAAAACATTTTGGATATTTGCTCCGGGTTGTAATTGAACTATACCAATATCAATTAGTCCCTTATCCCGTCGTGGAAAAATCCGCAAAAAATTAAGATCACTGGTGACAATATTTCCATCAGCCGCAAAGGAAGCGCCTAGACTAAATAATCCTACCACCCGGATACGACGTTCTTCTACTTCTGTCGTTACCTCTTCGTTTTGACGAAATAGTTGAGCAATTGAACCATATTCGGGACGAGAAGTATCATCGAATAAAACCCCATTTTCTATTTTTATCTTATTCAAATTTTGGTTAACATCAGGTAACTCTAAGACTGGATTAGCTGGATTAAATCCCAAAACCATAATGGCGCGAGTTGCTCGAGTTTGCGGATTTTTCCATAAGCCAAAATCCATATAGAGTGGACTAATAGACTGAACGCCCTCAAAACCCAAAGCTTGATATAATCGCCGCTGGGGAAAACTTTTCATGGCGATAGTTGCAGTGGATTGAGGGCTAATCAAAAAAATGTCACCTTTCAACTTGTTATGTAGGGTTACATTACTTTCAAACAAGGCATCGCGGAAACCAAGCTGCATAAACATTAAAATATCAGCAAAGCCAATTCCCGCGATCGCGACCAATAATCGGATTTTTTCGCGGCTTAGTTGTAACCAAGCAAGAGGAATTTTCATTTAAGCTTTAAGTTTTCAATTTTGTGTAGGGGCAGGTTTTACTACTATCTTTTCTGACATAACCCAAATGCAAATAAACCCGTCCCGACTAAGTTGTAAACTAATTCGACTCTGACTCAAGGAATATTTCTACGATAACTTTTGAATTAGTTAAGCCAGCAACTTTTTGGTTGTCTTCTGGACGGAGACGAATATTCACTTCCACGACTCTGGCATCAACATCAGCAGCCGGATCGGTATCCAGAATATCTTTTTTGCCAATTTGTAGTCCAATTTGGCTGACATTCCCTTGAAGTTTTTCCTCAAATGCTTTGCCTTCACTACGAATGGCAACACGTTGTCCGAGACGGACTTGGCTAATATCGCTTTCGTAGACTTCGGCAACCACTACCATCTCGTCGGTTTTTCCCAGTTCGACAATTCCTTCCCCTTCTTTAATGGTTTCCCCAGCCCAAGTATTAATATCTAAAATTCGACCATCTTCTGAAGCCCGCACGTAAGCTAATGAGTCTAAATCAGCTTGGGCTTGTTCAACGGCAGCTAGTGTACTTTCCACTTCAGCTTCGGCTTGTTTAATATCAACCGGACGAATTTCTTTAATCTCTTCTAGGCGGGCTTCTTCTTCTTTAATCCGAGCTTCTAGAATGGCGATTGTTTTATTGCGGTTGACTCGGGCTTCTTCAAGCTGTTCGTTAAGATTAGCGATGGTTTGAGCTTTGTTTGCTTCGGCTTGAATTAGATTCGCCTGTTGTTGACTGAGATTTTCTTGTGCCTCACTCAGGCGTTCTAGGGCTGTTTCCACCCTCAAACGGCGGCTTTCTAATTCTGAGGTAGAAATAGCTCCATCTTCGGCTAACTGCTGATAGCGAGCAAAGTCGTTATCAGCGTTACGTTTTTCTGCCTCGAGTCGTCTAATCGTAGCTTCTTGACCTTTAACGGTGGCTTGTTGGGCTTGAATCGTGGCTTCTTGAGCTTTGGTGGTTTCTCTCAGTTCAGTTTCTAAGCGATTAATTTTGCTCTGTTGGGCTTTTGTTTCTCCCTCTAATTCTTTATCCAGGCGATTAATGGTTTCCTGTTGGGCTTGAATTGCACCCGCTTTAGCACCTGCTTTCACTCGTTCCAGATTCGCTTGAGCAATTTCAACTTGTTTTTTAGCCAGATCGACAGCCGCTTGCAAGCGATCGCGGTTATCCATAATCGCAATCACTTGATTTTCCCGCACGCGATCGCCTTCCGAAACCAGTAATGATTTCACTACACTAGCGCCCTCCAGCGATGTGGGAGCGGATATTGTGATTACTTCGCCAGCGGGTTCCAAGCGTCCTAAGGCAGTTACAGCTTCGATTGCAGGTGTCGCCGTCGGCTGTGAATTTGATTGAGTTAGACGCAGTTGAGTCTGATTTAGGCTGTAAACCGCCGCCACTCCAGTCGCCAGAGTTCCACCCACAGCCAGCGCGATCGCCCAACGAGTTATTGGTTTTGAAAGTAGTCCTTCGTCCATCCCTGGTTTATACCCCATATCGTCCTAAGATAAATAGGATTAATCTCTAGAATTCGCGCCCCTCCTTCAGTTATAGACGCTAGGAGTAAGACACGTCTAATAGGATGGGGGAGCTGGGGAAGCAGAGGGAGTTGGGGGAGCAGGGGGAGCAGGGGAAGCAGGGGAAGCAGGGGGAGCAGGGGAAGCAGGGGGAGCAGGGGGAGCAGGGGAAGCAGGGGGAGAATAGGCGTTCCGATGAAACATCTTTTGTAGGGGCGGGTTTTACTACTAACATTTCGTTTTCACCCTGATGTAACAAAACCCGCCCCAACCTAACCGTTCAATTATCGCAAATGACAAATGACCAATGACAAATGACGAATGACAAATGACGAATGACAAATGACAAATGACGAATGACAAATGACAAATGACAAATGACAAATGACGAATGACAAATGACAAATGACGAATGACAAATGACGAATGACAAATGACAAATGACAAATGACAAATGACGAATTACACCGATGGCAAGTCAAACAATACCGTTGTCATATAATACTCTGCCCAATCCGTACCAAAGGCTTTTTCTAACACACGACGGGTTTTATCATTTTTCTGCTGCTTGGTGCAATAATAATGCTGACCCGCTAAAACTTCTGCTTGGTCTTCAGCCGAAATCGGTGTCGCATTAACCGCCTGAGTACAATGAATTTGCAGAAAATTCTCTACTCGCGATAAAAATTGGTGTTCCTCTTCCGGGGTGTTGGGTCGAATAAAAATGCAAAATTCAGAGAAAATATCGCCCCACTCTGGTAACTCCCGGACGTCTTGGAAATGAGGAGTTGGTAAAGCTTGTAATGGTTGGCGGTAAATGTCAGGTAAGATACGCTGAGCATTCACTGGAGAAAGGTCTGCGATCGCGGCACTGATTTTCCCGCGTCCGCCAACTAAATCACAGCCAAACATGGGTAGATTATACTCTGGACGGGGAAACATGACACAGTGGAGGATATCGAGCATTGTTCCCACTTTTGCCAGTTCCAAGTGCAGTTTGCGAAACTGTGGCGTCTGATAACAACGGTTTTCAATCGTAAGTTTCTCCCCCTCTAGACGCCCCTCTACATAACCCAACTCAGCGGGTAGCTGATAGGGCGACAAATCCAGGTAACGCCGCCAGTTAGCTTCAATACAGTCGGCTAATTGGTGGATGAGGGGGTGTTGTTGCTCTCGCAGGGAAGGCTTGGTGGTTACTGACATTCCTTGAACCTAAACAATTAACGCTAAACCAGGCAGGATCGGGTGGTAGATGTAGATATAGGATATCAGCTTCTGATTCCGTTAAGATCGTCACAATCTTAATCTGCCTGCTTTTTATCGTTACCGAACATGGCGCGTTTTAGCTTAATCCCTGTCTCTTTCCACTCATAGGTTGTAGCATTTGTCAACCGCGATCGCACAGCGTAGATATCGTAAGGGTAGGGCTTTGATACAATGAATAGAAATTCCGTAAGCTACTTTCTTTGACGTAATGATAATGAAATATCCCCGAATTCACAAAGCTAAAGCCGCTAATGATACTACTTTAATTGTTGAATTTACCAATCAAAAGATTAAAAAATACGATATTCGTCATCTTTTAGATATCCCCATGTTTTCTCCACTCCGGCAACCCGCTTTGTTTAAGAATTTTAAGGTTGAGCGAGAGGGATATGGAATTGTCTGGAATGAGGAGATTGATATTAGCGAGTATGAGCTCTGGAAGAATGGTGTGATGGTGGAGAGCGAAGACTTAGCTGATGTAAGGTGGCTCGAAGAACCCGGAAATCCCGTTAGCGATTATGGATATCCCCGACTTGCTACAGATCCTTTGCTAGATCAGGAAGTCAGAAAGAATGTCAATATAAGTAAGCAGAGTTGATCGGAGTAGACGAGTATGTTTGGCTTAGGATGGCCCGAAGTAGCGATTATCGGAATTGTCGCTCTAGTAATTTTCGGTCCCAAGAAGATCCCTGATATGGGTCGCGCATTAGGAAAAACGCTTAAAGGTTTTAAAGAAGAGATGAATACTCCAACTTCTGAGGAGGATGACGCTGACTAGAGTTTAGCTGTCCATCCTCCATTTTATGACGTATGAATAAGGGCGGGTTTTGTGCTTCATTTATGAGTAAGCTAGGGCGGGTTTTGTTGTTCAGTTATTTCTGGATAGCTGATTGTAGTTCCTAAACCCGCCCCTACAATTGGGGTTCGCACCCGCCGCCATTGGTGCCAACTTAACGTGAAAAGTAGGAGGTGTAGGGGCGGGTTTGACGGATAACTTATGGCAACAAACCGATAACTTAACTAAACCCGCCCTTCTGGGGAAAGCAGAGGAAGTAAAGATACTTTCGTTACCAAGTTCGATAACGAAATGCCTCGGTTGAATTATTGAGCCGAAGACTTAATTCGAGCCATTTCCGCCATCTCTCTTGATCGGTAATTCTGGAGTCTCCATTAAATCAGTCATCGCTTCAGTCAAGGCTTTGGGGTCCATGAATACGATTTTGGAGTTGCTACTTTCTCCCAATTTCTCGTTCGCTTCTACATAACGAGTGGCAATCAAATACTTGAGTACATCTTGACTGTTCGGCTTTTCGAGCAGCGCTTTTGAGATCATCTCTAGGGATTTTACTGTCCCCTCCGCCTGAGCGATCGCGGATTCTCTTTCCCCCTCTGCCTCATAAATCGCCGCTTTTTTCTTACTTTCTGCGGCTCGCTCCTGTTCCAAGGACTCTAACACAGTCAGAGGGGGTTTAATTGCTTGGACTTCCACACGGATGACCTCTACCCCCCAGCTATCGGCAGCTTCCTTGAGGTAAACAGACAAATTCTCATTGATCTCAGAACGGGATGAATAGGTTTCATCTAAATCCATTCTGCCAATCTCTGACCGTAATGTCGTGATCACTAAATTTGTAATTGCCTCTTTGACATCTTCAACATCGTAGTAGGCTTTATAGAGGTTGTTGATTCTCCAGAACACCACCGCATCGACTTCCACAGAAATATTGTCTTTCGTGATTGCCTGTTTAGGTTCAGTATCTAAGACTTGTTCACGGGTCGTTTCCTCTACAGCAATGCGCTCAGTCACCAGCCAAACCTGTCGGAGCCCGGGTTGTAGGGTTTTCTTATATTTCCCGAATCGTTCAACGATCGCCTGATTGCCCTGATTGATGACTTTGATTGAACCGAGATAGTAGCCGCCGCCGATTAAAAACAGTGCGAAAAAATATGAAAGAAGAGATCCCATGTTTTTAGACTCTCATTAATTAATAAGGATAAGGCGCGGATTAGGAATGCCTAGTCTTGACCAACCCAGGTTTTCCTCCAGCCGCTTTGTCTGGCAGCAAGTGTTACAGACTATTTACTCTCAGGCAAGACACCAGATAAAGAGGGACAATACCCACTACCAGTGAAACATCCTTAGCTCATGCCAGAATGAGACGCTAGATTTAACCTGATTATCTCAGCATTTTAGCGGAATTTTAGCAAAATTTTGCCATTGGCATAAACCCGATGCCCTGTAGCTGCTAGGTTAACAAGAGAAATATGTCCATAATCGACCTGTGAACCGTCTTATTCAACAAATCCAATCCAGCTTGCTCAATCTCCTTGGCTCTGCTATTGAGGTTTTGCCCGGACTTATCGGCGGAGTGATCATTCTCCTGTTGACTCGCTACGCCGCCGAAGGTGCCCAGCAAGTCACCACTAAAATAGGAGAGCGTACAATCCGCAACTCATCGCTGCAACTGCTGCTGGCGAAAGTAAGTTATGTGACAACGTGGGTTCTTGGCATTTTAGCCGCTAGTGTTATTGCCTTCCCCGGCTTACGGCTAGGTGACATTATCGCAGCGCTGGGGTTGGGTTCAGTCGCTGTTGGTTTTGCCTTTCAAGATATCTTCAAAAACTTCTTAGCTGGAGTGCTATTACTGGTACAAGAACCGTTTCGTCTCAATGATCAGGTGATTATTGGTGACCACGAAGGAACGGTGGAGCGTATTGACATCCGTACCACCCAAATTCGTACCTATCAAGGCGAACGAATTCTCCTGCCGAATGCAACGGTATTTACCAGTGCGGTGCAAGTCAGAACCGCCTATGGACGACGGCGAACGGATTTAGGTGTTGGAGTTGACTACAATACCCCCTTGTCTGAAGCGGCTGAACTGCTTGAGAAAACCATTACTCAGGTGGAGGGTGTCTTGTCCCAGCCCTCACCAGAAATCGATTTAGTCAGCTTCGGCGACAGTTCCATTGATTTCGTTGTCCGCTACTGGACGTTACCCCAGCAGCAACGAGTCCGTCAGGTGCAAACTCGATCGATTATGGCGATTAAAAAAGCCTTTGATCACGCCGACATTAATATTCCCTATCCTATTCGCACGCTTTACTTCTATGACCAGCAACGGTTCAATGATTATTTACCCCCGTCCCCAGATGAAGGTTCTAACTGACAACGGTTAAGATTGAAAATGTGTATCGATACCTTTTGTTCTACAAACCCTACGATGTCTTAAGTCAGTTTACGGATAGGGAGGACTGTCCCCGTCGAACGCTCAAAGACTATATTCCGGTGTCGGAGGTTTACCCCGTCGGACGCCTTGACCGAGACAGCGAGGGATTGCTCTTGTTGACCAATCATGGACGCTTGCAGCACCGTCTCTCTAATCCGCGCTTTAGACATCCCCGTACCTATTGGGTGCAAGTGGAACGTATCCCCGATGAAGCTGCCTTGAATCAATTGCGCCAGGGTGTAGTGATTAAAGATTATCAGACCAGAAAAGCTCAAGTGCAGCGATTACCCCAAGAACCCGATCTACCCCCCCGCGATCCCCCAATTCGCTTTCGCAAGAGTGTACCGACTTGCTGGTTAGAAATCACCTTGACCGAAGGGCGTAACCGTCAAGTACGGCGCATGACAGCATCCGTGGGATTTCCCACCTTACGATTAATCCGGGTCGCGATCGCTCATCTGCGTCTGGATGGCTTACAACCCGGTCAGTGGCGTGATCTAACGCCCCCGGAACTTGTCTGTCTCCAGAAACTGGTGAAGTTTTGAGTGTTCCAGACATGATGCCAGAAGGAGGAGCGGGTTTTACCGATAACGTTTGGGAGACATCCCTTATACATTAAGGTAACTCCCTTGCCAATACTGCTCTCCTGCGCCTTTGCACTCGATCACAACTCCCTTAAAAGCTGCAACCTTTGATTCTGGCGTGGCAAACTAGATGGCAGCTAGCTTATAATCCCAGCCTTAGAAACCCGATAGGAATTGAGGAAGTTCCGTTATGTTAATTTGTCCCCAGTGTCATTTTGAAAACCCGAATACTCACAAATTTTGTCAGCGATGTGGAACTTCCTTGATCCATAAGGTGTGTCCTGAATGCGATACCCAAGTTCCCGTTAATGCTGAAACCTGCCATAATTGCGGTGCGTTTACGGGAACAGTTTGGTGGGCAATGATTGCCAAAGAGCCAGAGTATGGCGTAACCTCAACCCCTGATCCAGAAGGTTCCTCAACTAATTCTGAGTCAATCGCTAGCCCTGCGGATCTAGAGTCATCAGCCCAGGGGACACAAACGAAGGAAAGTGAAGTAACGTCTGCCGAAATTCCCGATGATGCCAAAACCGATTCTGAGGCTTTTTCTCAGGAAACGGATCAACCCGAAACGGCAAAGAGTCAGACGTTGATGGCACAATCAACGGTTGAACCAGATCCAGAGACTCAAGCCTCATCGACAGCGACGTCTGAGGCAAGTTCTGCTTACAATGTTCACTCAATCGCCTATCTGGATGCTCAACAACGTTACCGACTCATCGAACCCCTAAATCCCGACACCTTAGCGGATGCCCCCGCCGGATCGGAAACGTTTGTCAAAGTGTTGGACTGCCAGCCCTTTCAGAAATCACTTCTGGAAGCCCTACTGGAGCAACAATCAGAGCAATCCCCGTCCCAATCTTCACCAATCCTGGGAATTCCGGCGATCGCACAACCCTATTTAGCGTTGAAACAAAACCATTATCCGACTGTGCCAGAGGTTCATGATGCATGGCAGCAGGATAATCAATCAGTGATGTTGCTCGAAGATCGCTCAAGCTGGCAGCTTCTCAGTGACTTGTGGGGAAGTGAAGCGTTATCGACCTTAGAGCTATTGTATTGGCTCGATGAAATGGCAAGACTTTGGCAGGCACTTGAACCTTGGAATTGTTGCCAAAGTCTATTAGAAATTACCAATTTACGAGTCGATGAAGACCAGGTGTTGGGGCTAGAGCGCCTCTATCCTGATCCTGAAGATGAACCACCTCTGTTAGAGGATTTAGGGCAAATGTGGCGGCTGTTATTTAACCAGTCACAACGGACTCAACTGACCTCATTGGGGACAGTATTTCGGCAGATGTGTACCCAGGAAATTACCACGATTGACCAATTGCGATCCGAATTAGAAGCGATCGCTCACGCTGAAGAAGAAGCACAAGAAGAACAAGCAACGGCAGTTACCTTAGATATGGCTGAACCCTTGTCTGAAGAAGCGATGAGTTTTCTGGAAATGCCCACAGCAGACGTGGGTAGCTACGACGATGGTGGTCCTACGGTTGTTCTACCCATGCAATTACTCAGCCTTGACGATGTTGGCTGCACAGATATTGGTCGTCAACGGGATCACAATGAAGACTGCTTTGGTATTCAGGCGCAGGTGAAAAAGCACGAAACCCCCATAGGTCGAACCTTAGACGCTCGCGGTCTTTATATTCTCTGTGATGGAATGGGTGGACATGCTGCCGGAGAAGTGGCGAGTTCTATGGCGGTGGAGAAGCTGGAGGCGTATTTTCAAGACCATTGGCAAGATGAGTTACCGACTGAAGAGACAATTCATGAAGCGGTGCGCCTAACTAACCAGGATATTTATGATGTCAACCAACAAAATGCCCGATCAGGCAGTGGTCGCATGGGGACAACCTTGGCAATGATGTTGGTTCAGAATACCAACGTCGCGATCGCCCATGTTGGCGATAGCCGTCTCTATCGGTTAACCCGCAAAGGTGGTTTAGAGCAACTCACCGTAGACCATGAAGTCGGTCAACGGGAAATGAAACGCGGCGTCGAAGAATCGATCGCCTATTCTCGCCCGGATGCTTATCAACTTACTCAAGCTTTAGGACCACGCAGCGACCAGTTTGTTACTCCTGACATCAATTTTTTGGAACTGAATGAGGATACCTTATTCGTTCTGTGTTCCGATGGGTTGTCCGATAATGAACTTATCGAGAATAACTGGCAGACCCACCTGGCTCCTTTGCTCAGTTCTCGCGCTAACCTTGAGCAGGGTATCCTACAGTTAGTTGACCTAGCCAATGAGCAGAATGGTCACGACAACATCACAGCGATACTCATCCGAGTAAAAGTGCGACCTAATTTTCAGCAACGGAGTTGGTCATGAACCCCACGCATAAATGCGGGGGCTTGTAAGACTTTATTCTTGCCACGCTCGAATATTCTTTGCAAGCCTACATGACCAGCCTAAGACTCATGAGGTCTACGTTTAGAGCAAGTGTTAAAGTTCCTACCTACGAATGCATGAACCAACAAGGAATTGAGACAATACTGCAAGGGATAGGGGAGCAGGGGTGCATGTAGAGGCGTTCCGGTGGAACGTCTGGGAGAAAAAATTAAATTAGAGCTTATGCGAGCAGTATTGGGAGGCTACCAACAGCCCTAGTCGAAGCTGTAAGTAAACCTCAATGTCCGGCTATGGGGGAATTGTATTAGTTTTATATATAGCTGTCGCCATAAAGGTTAGGACAGATTAAATGGCTGAAACAATTACGTACCAGTAAGAAACCTTTTGCCTTCTGCCCTGGAACCTTCGATCTTCTGCTATGGCAGGTGCATCGGTAGGTTCATCAAGGACTCAGAGGAATTCCTATCCTAAAAAAGGACGGGAGCGACTACCTTTAATTAAGGACTAGATTATTTTTTATGCCACGAGTACCAGTAATCCGTTTAACTAATAAACCACGGATACCAAACCGGGCTTCAAGAGCCAGAGTTTGGCTCAAAGGACTCCTGCCAATACATTGAAACAAGCCCTGTGAGTTAAGGACAAAAAACTGAGGACTATGGTCACGCTGACCCTTCTACATCCGCAGGCATCCACTCCATTACAACAGTGGAAATTCCACAACCAGTCTACAATTCGTATTGGTCGATCGCCCGATAATGACGTGATTCTAAACAATCCGTTAGTATCTCGGCATCACCTCGAATTGAGAGTCACCGTCGTCCAATCTGGACATAAGTGGCAGTTGGTTAATCAGGGAACCAACGGCACGTTTCTGAATGGAGTGCTGGTATCACGAGAGATACTCCCGCATCAGGGCTTGATTCGGCTGGCTCGAGAAGGACCGATGCTCAAATTTGAACTGAACCCGGTTTCTGTGCCAAATTCTGGCTTAGTCTCGCCAACGCCTAAATCTAAACCGTCTTGCACTCACCTGGGCAATCCTCCCGGTAATTTATTTTGTATTCACTGTGGTCAACCTTTAGTCCCTGTACAACGAGTTATCCGCCACTATCAAGTGTTACGCACTTTAGGACAGGGAGGAATGGGGACAACCTATCTCGCCTGGGATAGTACAGGCAAAATCGAGGGACGCCCCACGTTACTCGTCCTCAAAGAAATGAATGCGGATGTGGCACAAATTGCTAAAGCCCAAGAACTATTTGAGCGAGAGGCGCGTGCTTTACAAGCCCTGCATCATCCCGGAATTCCTCAGTATTATGACTTTTTTGTCGAAGGGGGTAAAAAATATTTGGCAATGGCGCTCATCCACGGACAAGATTTGGAGCAACGGATTTTGATGGCTGGACCCGTTACCCCAAATCAAGCCATTGAGTGGATGATTCAAACCTGTGATGTTCTTGATTACATCCATTCCAGCGATCCGCCCTTAATTCACCGGGATATTAAACCCGCGAATCTGATAGTACGTCATCGAGACAATAGCATTGTTGTCCTTGACTTTGGCGCCGTGAAGGAGATCGGGACAATGCCAGGAACTCGAATTGGTGCTGAAGGATATAGCGCCCCGGAACAAGACCGAGGGACTCCAGTCACTCAATCCGATCTCTATGCCATTGGTCCGACCCTGATTTTTCTGTTAACGGGGACGACTCCGCTTAAATTTTATCGCCGCCGTAGTTTGGGCTATGGATTTGATTTGTCTAAAGTTCCCACGATCACTCCCCCGTTACGGGACGTAATCGACCGGGTATGCCAACTCAAAGTATGCGATCGCTACCAAACGGCGAAGGAGCTTGCCAACGCCTTAGCCGCTTGTCGCTAGAGCTTCTGCTGGCGCGATCGCTTCGCGATTAACGGTTGTCAGGACATCTATTCTTCATCCCATGCTTCCACGGCGAGTAAGTCACCAATTGGATCTTGCATGGTGAAGCCAAATTCGATGAGTTCTTTTTTCCAGAACGACCAGTCGTCGCCATAAAGCAGGGCGATTTTCCATATACTGTCGCTGGGTTTGATTATCTTGGATTCCACGAGTGAACGCACCTGACGCTGCATTTTCACCATGGGGTGAGTAACTTGCTGAGTCATACTCTCAATTTTCTCGAAATAACTTTTGCAAATGCTTGGATCAAAAAAACGCTTCCTGTTATTTATTTTTGCCGGTTCGTAGAGTTGGCTCTCGGCAAGGAAGCATTACCCTACCCTTATAACCCATCCGAGGAGATTTACGCAACCCCTTTTTGGAAAAATGTACGGAAATCACTACCATTGCCCCTAGAATGGCTGCCGTTAAGGGAAGCAGTGTAGAGACGTAGCATGCTACGTCTGGGAGCTGGGGAAGAAAAAATTATAGCTGTCGCTATAAAGGTTAGGATTTCTTTATGGGTTAAGAGAATCTAAGTCAGTTAGCTTAGATTCTCCTATAGTTCACACCTTCTGTTCAACCGCTGTCTTCACAGCAGACTGTAACAACAGACCATATTCAATCCCCTCAACCACCGCCTGATAAGACGCTTCTAGAATATTGGCGGAGACACCCACTGTCGTCCAGCGCTGCTTGCCATTACTCGATTCCACCAGCACACGAGTTTTTGCTGATGTGCCAGCCGCACCATCCAGAATCCGCACTTTGTAGTCAGTCAGGTAAAAGGTTCCTATCTCTGGATAGAATCGCACCAGCGCTTTCCGTAACGCGGCATCCAGCGCTGACACGGGTCCATTACCTTCAGCCACTTCTAAAATATCCTCACCATTAACCGTAACCTTAATTGTCGCCATCGCATTACTGTAAGGCGTATCGATACCTTGAAGCATGTCACTGTGAACCTGAAACCCTTTCAGTTCAAAATGCTGCTGCTTCTGCCCCAGGGCGTCTCGCATCAGTAAATCAAAACTGGCTTCGGCGGCTTCAAATTGATAGCCCTCATTTTCCAACTCTTTCAGGCGTCCCAAGATTTGGCGACAGGCGGCGTCTTGTTTGTGGAGTTCATGTCCAAAACTCTTGGCTTTTGCCAGAACATTACTGAGTCCGGATTGGTCAGAAATCACAATCCGGCGCTGATTCCCCACCTGTTGGGGCGGAATATGTTCGTAGGTGAGTGGATTTCGTTCCACGGCGGAAACGTGAATCCCCCCTTTATGGGCAAATGCTGACCGACCTACAAATGCAGCATGGTCATCAGGCGCTAAATTAACGATTTCACTAATGGAACGACTGACTTGAGTCAATGTGGCTAATTGTTCCTCTTGCATACAGTGATACCCTAGCTTGAGCTGTAAGTTAGGAATCAAGGAACACAGATTCGCATTACCACAGCGTTCACCATAGCCGTTCATCGTTCCCTGAACCATACAGACGCCTTCCACTACACTCATCAACGCATTCGCCACGGCGGTATCGGAGTCATTGTGGGTGTGAATGCCCAATCGAGGCGAATGTAGAGACGCGCCATGGCGCGTCTCATCTGGTTCTGTTGTTGGTGATAACGTTGGTTCAAAACCCGCCCTGCCTTGGTTTTCAGGGTTGAGTTCTAAACGTTCGATGACATCTCGGACGATTTGACCTATTTCATGGGGTAGAGTCCCGCCATTGGTGTCGCAAAAGACTAACCATTCTGCCCCCGCATCCATAGCAGTTTTCAGGGTTTTCAGGGCGTAATCTGGGTTATTTTTATAGCCATCAAACCAATGTTCGGCATCATAAATCACTCGCCGCCCTTGACTGCGAAGGTATTCTATAGTATCGCGAATCATTGCCAGGTTTTCGTCAAGGGTAGTACCTAACCCTTCAGTGACATGCAGATCCCAAGACTTACCAAAGATAGTCACCCAATGTGTCCCTGCTGCCAAAATTGCTTGTAGCATCGGATCATCAGCCGCCGTTTTATGAGGGCGTCGCGTTGAGCAAAAAGCGACAATTTCTGCTTGGGTTAGGGGTTCTTCTTTGAGTCGCCAGAAAAATTGCACGTCTTTGGGATTCGCACCGGGCCAACCGCCTTCGATGAAGGGAATCCCTAATTGGTCGAGTTGTCGGGCGATGCGGAGTTTGTCTTCGATGGACAAGGAGAGTCCTTCACGCTGGGAACCGTCGCGCAGCGTTGTGTCGTAAATCCAGATGGGGGTTTGGGAAGTCATAAGCGAGGATAGTTGTGTAAATTGTCAAGAAATGTAAACTAGAAAAAGTAAGGGTGTAGTCACTACGATATAAATCATCAATGCCTAAAGTAACAGCTCAAGGGAAAACGTTTTCATGTGACCCAGGCAGTAATTTACGCAAAGTTTTGCTGGAGCATGGTGTAGCGCTTTACAACGGCAATGCCCAAATTATCAACTGCATGGGGATTGGTAGTTGTGGCACTTGTGCGGTTGAGGTAGAAGGGGAAGTTTCAGAAGCGAACTGGAAGGATAAAGCAAGACGTTCTCTGCCGCCCCATTCTCCCACAGCTAATCGTCGTTTAGCCTGTCAGACTAAGGTTTTGGGTGACGTGCGGGTGACGAAATATGACGGCTTTTGGGGACAAGGGGAGGATGTTGTTTGGACACCGGAAGGGAGATAGGGGAGCTGGGGGAGCTGGGGGAGCTGGGAGACAAAATTTCTATAGCCTATTACCCTGTTTACTGTTTACTGTTTACTGTTCCCTTCTCTCACCACAAAACTCCCTGCAGCAGAGCCTAAGTACATATCTTGAACAAAACTGGAGATATCGCTAGACTCAAATCTAGTGAAGGTTATCGGACATTCTTGAGTGCGCCATCGGTAAATCTTGTTTGGCAAGCCTCAACGGAGGCAAAATACTCCAGTTTATTGGTGGGAGACAGCTTGTGTCCGCAGCAGAGTGGGAAATGGAAACATTATTAGAGTATCTCAAGTACAGCCATGGCTGCGACTTGACTGGCTACAAACGTCCTAGCTTAGAGCGCCGATTCCTTGTCCGGATGCGGGAGTTAAAAATTGATAGTTATCTGGACTACTTGCACTATTTGCAGAGTCATTCGCAGGAGTCTATCCATCTATTAAACACGGTCTTAATTAACCTGACCAGCTTTTTTCGCGATCGCGCCTCCTGGGAATACCTAGCCAACGAACTCATCCCCACAATCATCGCCAGCAAACAGCCCGATGAACCGATTCGAGTGTGGAGTGCCGCCTGTGCCTCTGGGCAGGAAGTCTATAGCGTCGTTATCCTATTTGCAGAAGCGTTGGGCATCGAATCCTGTTTACAGCGCCTTCAATTTATCGCCACCGATTGGGATAAGGATGCTCTCTCTCAAGCCCGAAACGCCACGTATAAACCGAAAGACGTCAGCGAAATTCCTGCTGATCTGCTGGAGAAATACTTCGAGCAAACCGAACAAGGCTATATCTTTCATCGACAACTTCGCCGCCGGATCATCTTCGCTGATCACAACCTGGTAAAGCATGCTCCCATGTCTAAAATCGATTTGCTGGTGTGTCGCAATGCTCTAATGTACTTCAAATCGGACATTCAAATAACCATTCTGATTCGCTTTCATTTTGGACTCAAAAATAACGGCTTTCTCTTCTTGGGTAAGGCAGAGATGGTAATGACTCCCAGATCAATTTTCACACCCATTAACATCAAGCATCGGGTTTATCAGAAAGGGCTAAAACTGGAGTTAGAGGAACACTTGCAACTCTGTCCGCGATCGCGCAAAAAGCCAGCCATCGATTCTCCAGCTACCGATAGCCGCATCTGGCAAACAGCCTTTGAGACAAGTCCCGTCGCCCAGCTAGCCATAGACAGCAACCGTTGCTTAATCCTGGCGAATGCAAAGGCAAATACTCTATTTGGCTTAACCCTCAACGATCTGGGGAGTTCCCTGCAAAGTCTCCAACTTGGGCAGCTTCCGGGTTTATGCCAATCTTTTGAAAAAGTGAATCGCGATCGCAATCCTGCCACGCTGGAAAATGTAGGCTGGAAAACGGCTAATGATACAACCTATTTCAACATTTCGATCACCCCCGTTTTTAATGCGGATACTCAACTGATTTGTTTAACAGAAGTCTCCCCCCCCCCGAACAAATGTACTACAAAAGAGGGTTTGGTGACAAATGGCAAATGATGATTACTACCGTTAACTTTAATTGTGTCCACCCATTTAATCCTGACAATCAATGAATTGTATTGACTATTTCTGTAAACTTTTAGCTCGTCGAGAATATAGTGTCTTTGAACTCACGCAAAAAGCCCAAACTAAAGGCTTTGATGCCCAGGATATTACTGAATCTATTGAGAAGCTGCAACGCCTCAATTATCAATCGGATACTCGTTTTGTAGAAAGCATGATCACGTCCTATCGAGGCAAATATGGCAAAATATTCATTAAACGTAAATGCCGAGATAAGGGAATTGATTCGGAGTTCTTTGAACAAATCTGGCAGTCTCAAACCGAGGAGGAGGAAGAAGGGGGACAACTGGATGGTTTAAAAGCTAAGGTTGTGCGAAAGTATAAAATTACTGATTTTCATGATATTGATCCGAAAACCAAGCGGAAGCTATGGAATTATCTTCAGTATCGTGGGTTTAATCCGGGTGACGTGTTAACCCAGTGGCAGAGGGAACAAGATGAAGATATTGATTAAAGATTCAATTAATCAATAGTAAGTAGGCGGAAAAAAGAAAACGGTACTGTATGAATTTTTGTAATTTTCCCTGACCCTCTTACTGTTTCCTGTTCCCTGTTCCCTGTTACACACCGAGCGCAGCCGAGGTGTTCCCTAATCTCAACCGTTAACTTTAATTTTTAACACCGACTGATAAACTCGTCTCCATCATGTTCAGCGCCACAGCTAAATTCGCTTGTGTCCAAAGTAATGGGGTGGCATCACTGGGAACATAGTGATCATCTTCTCGATGATAAAGTTCCGGACATTTCAACTCGCCAAACTCGCTATCTTCTCCGGTAATTTGCCCCAGAGAACGATTGAGATAATAGATTTGTTGCTGCAAATCCTGGGGCTGTTGATGGTGCTGAAACTTAAGTCCAAAGATAATAGAAAGAATTGGATCAAAAACACACCATTGGGCTTGTTCCCCATCCGCCAATAAGCGATCGCGCTCCTCAATGCTTTCACTCCAATCCCTTGTCCGTTCTTGGGGTGGCAGTTTTTTCTTATAATTGGCGCACCAGTACGAGTCTCCTAAGTAGCGCCGGATACCATAGTCACCTTGCAGATGAGTAATAATATTATCTAAGATTTGATTTGCTGTGGTTGCTGGAACCAATTGTAACGGGTAAATCAGGAACAACAACGCTGTATCATAACGTCGATTCTTTTTCGGTTCCGGTTGGATGCATTCGGCGGGTAAAATAGTTTCTATGGTTGATTCTCCCTGGGCGATTAACTCAGTTAAAA
>NZ_JAVJQN010000026.1:0-31067 GCF_040218245.1 Coleofasciculus sp. E1-EBD-02
GGCAAAAAACGGATTGGCATCAAACTAGAATATGTAGAAAAACCAATTCATCGAAAGGACGGCTACAGCTATGCGTGAAAAGTACCCAAACGGGAAGAAATGTCTAGATGTGTCCAGAAAATAGCAAACAGCTTCTAACCCCAAACTTAAACAAAGGGCGGGTTTTGCAACCAAATTAGGAAAGACAATTTATATTAGTCCTTAAACCCGCCCCTAATCCAAACTATATGCCGTGAACTCTAGACAATATCCCTAATTCTCTCCCCTAGTCCTATCCCATCCGCCATCAAACCAGCAACGAGAATGCCAACTCAAACTATTGAAATTCTCTCCCCTGAAGAACTGCGCCGCACGGTCACTCGTTTGGCATCTGAGGTGATTGAACGCGCCGGAGATGTGTCTAAACTTGTCCTTTTAGGCATTTATACTCGCGGAGTTCCCCTCGCCAAGCTGCTAGGACGGCAAATTGAAATGCTAGAACAGGAATCAGTAGCGGTAGGCGCGATCGATATTACTTTCTACCGCGATGATTTGGATCAGATTGGCGTCCGTACCCCAGCGAAAACCGAGATTTCCTGTGATCTTTCAGGCAAAATTGTGGTATTGGTCGATGATGTTATCTTTAGTGGGCGCACGATTCGCGCCGCCCTCAATGCGGTGAATGAATACGGTAGACCCGAAGTGATTCAGTTGTTAGTTCTGGTCGATCGCGGACATCGTGAGTTACCGATATGTCCCGACTTTACAGGGAGACAGCTACCCACCTCTAGAGACGAACAAGTTAAGGTTTACCTACAGGATGTTGATGGACGAGATGCTGTGGAGTTAATCAAAGTCTTCTAGTGCATCGTTTGCTGAAATCTGCTGCAAACTCTCCTACCCTCCTACCCTGTTCTCATTTTCCAGCACATGACAGAAACCCAAACGCGCAAAGCCGATCACATCAGAATTTGTCTCAATGAAGATGTGCAGTTTAATCAAATCACCAATGGATTAGAACGCTATCGCTTTACCCACTGTTGTTTACCGGAAATCAACCGCCATGAGATTGATATCTCTACCCAATTTCTGGGTAAAACCTTAGGCGCACCCTTACTCATATCCTCCATGACTGGGGGAACCCAACAGGCGCAAACGATTAATTTCCGCCTTGCTGAAGTCGCCCAAACGTATCAATTAGCCATGGGTGTGGGTTCCCAGCGAGTCGCGGTGGAGAATCCGCAAGTGGCGGATACCTTCGCCGTGCGATCGCTAGCACCGGATATTCTATTATTGGCGAATTTGGGTGCGGTTCAACTGAACTACAGTTACGGCTTGGATGAATGCTTGCGCGTGGTGGAACTGTTAGCCGCCGATGCCTTAATTTTGCACCTCAATCCTTTACAGGAATGTATTCAAACGAACGGGGATACCAATTTTCGCGGCTTACTTGACAAAATACACAAATTGTGCTGCAAGTTGCCTGTACCTGTGATTGCCAAAGAAGTCGGCAATGGTATCTCAGCCCCCATGACACAGAAACTACTTGACGCAGGGGTAAGCGCCATTGATGTCGCGGGTGCTGGGGGAACTTCTTGGGCAAAAGTTGAAAGTGAACGGGCATTAAATCTCAAGCAACGTCGTTTAGGACAAACCTTTGCCGATTGGGGATTACCCACAGCCGATTGTATCAGCAGTATTCGAGACATTGCCCCGGATGTTCCCCTAATCGCTTCCGGTGGATTACGCAATGGGTTAGAGGTTGCCAAAGCGATCGCGCTGGGTGCGGATTTAGCTGGATTAGCCTTTCCCTTTCTCCAAGCCGCATCCGAGTCTACAGAGGCGGTGAATGAACTCGTGGAGTTATTAATTGCGGAAATAACCACGGTACTATTTTGTACAGGAAATGCCAATCTGTCTCAACTCAGGCAATCTGACGCCTTACAGAAGTTAGGATGAATGTTTGTAGTAGGCAATGCGAGTGCCAGAAGCGAAGACAGCGCTTACTACAAACTCTAAAGTCAGTGATATTCAAGTTAGGATAGAGGCAGTTGTCCGTCAGGATAGCTATAGTTTATTGGTCTGGTACTCAGCGCTGGTTAAACAGATAACGAATAACTCATAACGGATAACCCGAAAATGCGTAAATTTATTACCCAAACCCTTGCCAGTATGCTGGGTAGCCTACTTGGTTTTACCTTATTTTTCGGTATTGGTACCGTTGGACTCATCAGTTTAATTATCACAGCCGCATCCAGAGATACTGGACCCCAAGTCAAAGATAAATCAATACTGGTTTTTGACTTATCCTTAACGGTTCGGGATACCGATCCGACATCCAGCACCAGTCGAGCGATTGAAGAAGCACTATCTGGAGAAGAAACCGACACGATTACATTACGCACGGTTGTCGATACCTTAAACGCGGCGGCGGAGGATTCCCGAATTGTGGCGCTTTACCTGGATGGATCACAGACAAGCACCAGTAGTGGTACAGGATTTGCCACGCTAAAAGAAGTCCGAGAAGCATTAGAACGGTTCAAAGAAAGCGGCAAAAAAATTATTGCTTATGATGTGGATTCAGGAGAAGGAGAATATTATCTGAGTTCAATCGCCGATACAATTGTCCTCAATCCCATGGGCAGCCTGGAAATGAATGGCTTTAGTTCTCAGCCCATGTTTTTCACGGGGGCTTTAGAAAAATTTGGGATTGGGATTCAGGTGATTCGGGTGGGTAAATATAAGTCAGCCGTGGAACCCTTTGTCTTGAAAGAATTGAGTTCAGAAAACCGACAGCAGATCCAAGCGTTACTAGAGGATTTGTGGTCAGAATTTCGGACAACGGTGGGGAAAAGTCGTCAAGTAACGCCCCAAGAGTTACAAGCGATCGCGGATACTCAAGGTATCGTCTTGGCATCAGATGCGATCGGACGCCGCTTAGTCGATAAAGTGGGGTATTACGATGAAGTCATCGCCCAACTTCAGGAACTCACGGGTGAAAGTGAAACAGAGAAATCCTTTCGTCAGATTCACCTGTCCACCTATGCGGATATCGCCGATAAACCTGAACATCAACGCGCTTCTAAAAATAAAATTGCTGTACTTTATGCCAGTGGTGAAATCGTCGATGGTGAAGGAAGTGTCCAAGAGGTGGGAGGGGAATCCTTTGCCGCACAAATGCGAAAATTGCGCCTTGATGATTCAGTAAAAGCTGTTGTCTTACGAGTGAATAGTCCAGGGGGTAGTGCTACGGCGTCTGAGATTATTCAACGGGAAGTCAAACTCACTCGCGACTCCAAACCTGTAATTATTTCCATGGGAGATGTAGCTGCATCTGGGGGATATTGGATTTCCACCTATGGTAACCGGATTTTTGCCGAACCCAATACTGTAACGGGTTCAATTGGCGTGTTTGGATTACTGATGAATGTTCAACAAATTGCCAACGAGAATGGGATTACGTGGGATGTGGTGAAAACGGGACGTTTGGCTGATCTGCAAACCGTTTCTCGTCCCAAAAGCCCGCAAGAGTTAGCCCTAATCCAAAACATTGTGAACCAAATTTACACTAAATTCCTCGATAAAGTTGCTGAGTCTCGCAAGCTACCCAAAGATAAAGTTGCCCAAATTGCTCAGGGGCGAGTTTGGTCAGGTATTGATGCTAAACAGTTGGGATTAGTGGATGAAATTGGCGGACTCGATGATGCGATTGAGTATGCCGTCAAAGAGGCAAATTTAGGCAAGGATTGGAAATTAGAAGAATATCCGCGATTCCAAACCTTGGAAGAACGCCTGATTGAAGAGTTTGTCGGGAATGATAGTAATAAAACGCGACAGCCTGATCTCTTAATGGCAGAGTTTATGAAATTGAAAGAGGATTTAGCCATGTTACAGGCGCTGAATGATCCAAAAGGGATTTATGCGCGTCTACCGTTTAATTGGCGGTTCGATTGAGGAAAGTAGGCGATTAAAATCGCTGCTACACAAACCAAGTCCGCCTGCGCGGACTGGATTATAAAAGGAGTCGTTAACCCCGATTTTGTATAAGGAAAGTAGGCGATTAAAATCGCCACTACACAAACCAAGTCCGCCTGCGCGGACTAGATTATCAAAGGAGTCGTTAAACCAGCCTTAAGTCTTTAAGTTGGATAAATCATAAAAGAGTTTTGATTGTAGAGACGTAGCCTGCTACATCTTAGTTTTAAGTTTGAATAAAAAGAGCCAACGATGCAACTTGAAGACTATTTCAATATTCTCACCCATTGGTTAGAGTGGGGACAAAAAAGGAGGCAAGAACAACGACGGAATCCATCACCTGTGGTGAGAAATCTCATGCAATTAAAGGCGGAAAAAATCACATTATATCCAGAAAATCTGTAGGGTGCGTTAGCGTAGCGTAACGCACCATTACCACTTATTGCTGGAGGAGCTTTAGATAACCAATATCAAGACCAAATTATTTATCTACCCATTTGAATTTTTAGAAATATTTTCGTTAAAAGTATTCTTCAAGTCCAAAGCTTGCTCCATATTAGTCAAAGAATCATGGTTTAAACTTTCTGAAGAGGATGTAGTCGGTATGCGTAGATTAAACGCGATTACTATTTGATTATTCTCTATACTGATATTACTTATATTAACTACGCTCTTTTCCGGCAACAAATCAGTAACGGCTATATCAGCAGGTGGTTGAGCTTTATAACCTGCCTCGTCAAGCCATTCTGTAATATTTCTCCAATTTTCTATTTTTTCATTACATTTGTTTACCAAACTTTTAACATATCGATACAAAGTGGCACAAAGATCGGTTTCCACTCCCTTAACATTCTTACCCAGCTTTTCGGCTATTTCCGTCGGACTATAACCGCAAAGCAAACCCCGCAAATGTAGCTTCTCAACGGGTGTCAGACGTTTGCCTTTAGCCGAAGCGAGGTCTGTATACAGTGTGTCCAAGTCCCAGTGGTTTGACGCCTGGGTAAACTGCTCATCGGTGGATGTCATAGTTGAAGCACTCTAAATTCCTGATGTGATCCTAATATAAATCCTGATGTGTGTCAGGGAATGGCTAGTTAAATTTAGCTTATTATAAAAAAATAAACTACATAAACGTCTGAGGTCTAGAGCCGAAAGACATACAGCAGCTTGCAACCGCGTAAGTTCAATTCTTTCACCTCTTATCTTTACCCTTTAATCTACGTGTACTGCATTCAAGTAAAAACTGCTGTATTTTGAATATATTTTAGCTAAAATAGCCATGGATGATTAAATTATGGTTCTTAAGGCTTTATTTCAAATACCAGAAAATATTTCTCTAGAAGAAGCAGATATTTTATATATTACTAAGTATACTCTACGATTTGGCGATGATGTTTATCAATGTAAAAATGTCACTGGATTTGGTATAGGCGAAATCAAACAGCGAGTGCCAATTTTATTAATTTTTATATTGTTTGTTATTGGATTTTATTTAAAGTTTGTTTTATATAATCAATGGGGTTCTATACTACTAATTGCGGATTTGATATTAGGAGTGTTGAGTTTAGCTAGACCCAAACAATATGGACTGCAAATATACCTAAACTCTGGTGACAAGAAACTATTTGTAACCAGTGATATAGATTGGATAAAACAGGCTGTCAGAAAATTATATTATTTTATGGAAAAGGCTCCAGAAGGAAGTTCTATGACTATTGAAATTGGAGGAAATATTCAAGGCAACATTATACAGGGGAGTAACGTGGAAGGTCGCAATCATTGACAACATACATTTCATTGACCGATAAAGCTTACATTGAATTGAGAGGAATTTTGATATGCCAGATAACTCCATCAGCATTAGTGGAAATGCAACAGGTAATATAATACAGAGTAGTACGGTTAAAGGAAATGTCTCGGCAGCTATTAACGAACTACCGGCATCTAACGATCCTGAGAAACCCGGCGTAAAAGAACTGCTGATCCAGCTAAAAACAGCTATTGAAACTGAACCCAGTCTAGATGATAAGAATAAAATCAAAGCATTAAAACAAGTAGAAGCCTTGGCAAAAGCGGCTGAAATTCCCCAAGAGGGAGAGAAAAAAGAACAAGCCGAAGATGCCTTGACCATGCTGAAAGGAATTTTCTCTAGCTTACACATGGGGGCAACGTTGTTTCTAGCTTGGAATAAATTAAAGCCAATGTTGTCTCAGCTATTTGGACTTGAATAATTTATTGAGATAAAAAAACAGTCCTCACCCTGACTCATTCTTGTCCCATGAACTCGGTTAACTTCTGTTGATCAATCCAATCGGCAACAACAGAGACAAAAGCCGCCGTTGACTCATAAGGTAAAACATTGCGACCCGGAATTTTACACCCCTGACCTTGGGGCAAATGCTTGATATAGTAATCTAAGCGTTGCTCTGGTGTTTCTAATTTACCCTCGCGACTGATACTGCTGGCTTCTTCACCTACTACCACAAATGTCGGTTGCTGAATGGACGCAATAACCTGTTGATAGTCTTGTCGCCAGAACCCAGATAGGAACGAAAAAACAGCGTGGCGACTAGCGGTATCAGCAGCACCTTTTCTGAGACTGTCTAACCATTGTTCATCAATATCGTCTGGTTCAGCAAATAGCTGCTTCGAGGAAAACGAACGCAAAAATTGACGGCGACGGGCGTAGCGATAGAATAGACGACCAAAAGGCGAATCAAACAGATTCCAGGCAAGTTTGTGCTTCAACGTAGAGGTTTCCTGAGTCATTACAGCCCAAGACGGTGGACCCGACAATACCAATCCTTTGACATAATTTGATGCATCTGGCAACTGGACGAGAGAAAGGGCTACGGGTAATTCTGCACCTTGCACCACCACAATAGCGGGTTTTTTGACAATAGTCTGTAAAAAATAATTTAACTGCTGCGCCCAATCTGTAGGATGATAAGCAACATGGGGCATATCACTGTCACCACATCCGAGTAAGTCAGGATTATAAATGGGTTGAGAATATCCCACTTGATACCACTGTTGGCAAAAGCGATACCAAAACCAACCTGATAACCCGACGCCAATCGGATGCAGTAACACCAATGGTGTATCGCTAGCCTGATTCGGCTGATAATATTCGTAAGCACAACGATAATTACGCCAACTGTAAAATTCAGTTGTTGCTGACGGGATGGAGGAGTGTGAAGTAGTCGTCATAAAAAGTCAACAGTCAAAAGTAATAAATTATGTAGGGGCGGGTTTAGCCATTAAAACGACTTGTCATCAATAAATGAACAACAAAACCCGCCCTAACTTATTGATAATATATCAACAAAACCTGCCCTGATTCAATTGTCGGGGCGTGACACAGTGCGTAGTAAGGGGTTTAGCCTTTGGTTTTTTTTGTTGAGCGAAGTCGAAACCCAACCTACACCCTCCACTATTACGGACAAATGACATAAGACGAATGACTAAATCAGAGACGATACTGGCGAATATTTTGTTGATTCGCTTCACCAGTCCGTACCCAAAGACTAATCGGAACCGCATTTCCCCAAGCATCAACTTTAACTTCCATAACAATAGGCGGAATTTGTTGGGTTTGTTCAGGATTGGCAAGTCTTGCTGCCCGCAGATCTTCATTAATCTGATTCCGTTCTGCTTCAGGCATAGTATAATTTTCGAGTCCATACTCAATTAATCCCCGTTGGGCAATTCCTCTCAAAACAACCTGATTATTGTTGAGATTGGTAGGACGTTTGAGATTCAGAGAAATAGGTTCCCACGGTTGTGGTAGTCCAGGCAACCTGAGTGAAATCGGTTCTGCTAAAATTACATAAAAGTGAGTTCCTGGCTTGATAAACATTACGGTGTTGTCATCACTTTGTTGTTTAGGTAAATTGTTCCAACCTGGTAAACCGCGTAATTGCTCTTGACTAGAAATGTCATATCTCATAGTCTGAGAGTAGCCTCGCAACAGATTGTAGGGTTCTAAGGGGGCTGTTTGCAAAATGATGTTTTTACCTGTGATATGAGTATAAATCGCTTGGGCAGGAACTGACAGAATTAACACAGTCTGGAATAAGAGAGTCAAAGCAAATCGTCGGAAAGGAATAGAATGGGTCGTGTTATTTGTCATTTGAATACTCATTTATCTTGAGAATGTTAGAGCTTCTAGATTAACTAGGATAAATGCGGCTCTGTCTGTATCCATAATAGCTATGATTCCCCGGAGATTATCGTAAGTAGGTTGGTGGAAATAAACTTAACTAGATTAAGTTATGTAAACAAGCATCAAACCCTTACTGTTCCCTGTTCCCTGTTCCCTGTTCCCTAATCTCCACCGCTAACTTTAATTGAGTCCACCTACTTAAGTACAACGTTTTCAGACTTGATGTGATACACTCTTTCCAAGATTATAAAAACACTATCTCATAGTTCCTATACTACACTGTGTTAGAAAGTCTGTACAAATATTTGAAGACGGTTCTGAGATTAATCGCTTTTATTGTACTACAAAAAACTACTTCAACTTGAAGTACGGAATGTGAGTATTGTTCGCTATGGCTCTGATGATGTACTTAACCCTGCACCAGAAGCGTCTAAGGTATTCAAAATTGTTGATGAAGCGGATATAGGATAAGAGTAGCTCAATTATGCTTGACAAAAGGAACTGAGACCAGTAATCATAAATTTTAAAATTTTGTGGTTTTTGGTACTTACTGTGCGAATTTGTAGTTGAATAAATAATCGTCTTACTGTCAACACTCAAGTTATGGAAATAATTTAATAACCCAAATTAAAGACAATTTGTTTGTTAAAAAAATGAGAAAATTAAGTCAAATATTTTTTGGAAAAACAGGCAGCAAAAACAAAAAAACGATGCCAACTTCAATTAATGACCCGGATTGGCAGAAACGGAATTGGTTTCGTCTTGCTTTAAGCGTAAAAGGGTCAGTCATTATAGCTGTTTTACCTCGCGTTATCTTATGCAGTGTTTTTGGGTTGGTTATTTCACTCTTTTATGAGCTTGGATTTTCCGTATCTTTGCCCGTTTTGAGTGGACTGGTTCCCAGTATTGTCTTAGGTTTACTCTTAGTTTTCCGAACCAATACGGCTTACGAACATTTTTGGGAAGGTCGTAAAATCTGGGGAATGTTAGTTAATACAGTTCGTAACTTGGCTCGCCAGATTTGGACTGCTATCGCCGAAAATAACTCAGAAGATAAACAGGCAAAAGAAGAAACATTGCGCTTATTAGTAGCGTTTGCTGTAGCGACTAAGCAACATCTCCGAGGAGAGCGATCGCACCGTGAGTTAGAACCGTTGATGTCAGCAGAGCGGTATCAAATCCTCCAATCCATGAATCACCCACCCCTGGAAATTGCTTTTTGGATTGGAGATTATCTGCAAAAGCAGCACGAACGGGATTATCTCAACACCTATCAACTCACTGCCATGTTAAAATTACTCGATATAATGGTTGACCTTTTAGGGATGTGTGAACGGATTCTCAAGACTCCTATCCCTTTAGGTTATTCGATTCATTTGAAGCAATTGTTATTAATTTATTGCCTATCACTGCCATTTCCGATGGTTAGCGAACTGAATTGGCTAACTGGCATAGTTGTAGGAGTGATTAGTTTTGCTGTGTTTGGGGTTGAGGAAATTGGCATTGAAATCGAAAATCCCTTTGGTTATGATACCAATGACTTACCCTTAGATACAATTTGCACGACAATGCAACACAATATTGAAGATTTAATCACGCTAGAGCCTTTTGTGAGGCATTGGAAAATGACCAATAACCAATAAAAAATGATAACCTACTTGCCATGCTAAACGGTTATCGAATTATTGATGCAGACGCCCTAACACCTATCCCCACCATAACATTTATTCAGCAGCCCCTATTTAGAGTGTTGAGTACGAATATAGTATTCAAAACTTACCCCAGCCGCTATAATACCGCCACCGCACAGTAAAAAGACCAGGGATTTGAATAATAAATCGGTATTGTACTCAACCATTCGACTTAAGACTTGCAACGTTAACAGCACCAACCCTCCCCAGAAAAAACGTCGTTGGGCTTGGGTGATTCCTTTACGGATTATACCGATCGCTAAAACGAGTAACATTAAATTGAACGTTAATACTGCCGCGATATCTAAGGAACCCGTCTTTAGATGCCAATAGGGAATGACGGCGCTAATTACAATCATGAAAGCCACAAAGCTAGTTGTTCGATCGCACTGACGCCACCTATGCAGCCATTCCAAAATTGTTAAGCTGACGAAGATAAACAAATTGACCAAAATATACCACGGTACATGAAAGGCGTTATTGGCAGATGGCATAAAGGAAACATTCCACATCCAATAGAACGATAAGAGAGAAAATAAGAGACTGAGGAAAATAATGGCAAGTGTGCGGGCTGTACTCTCGAAAGACTTAGCATTAGAAAGATACCGTCTCCAGAACCTATCCCTGTACCCCCATAGTAATGCTGGCGGAAGGGCGCAAGCGATCGCGCTAACCCAAGCTGGGGCGATTAAAACGTTGAGGCTTAGTAAGTTCACCTCCAATGAATAAATCACCGCGATCGCACCGAGGCGAAATATCCACCGAGAACCACACCAGTAGGCTAAGGGGATAAACATCATACCCGCGACTACGGGCATAAATCGTACCATCAGCCGCAGCCATGCTATCTCTCCAATCGCTAAAAATTCGGGTTGTCCTTGTCCCTGAATATATCCAATTCCGATCAAAAGGGCAGAAAGTATGCCTAAGCCAGTTAACCGCAAGCTATACGCCATCCCCAAGACGCCAACTCCCCAAAGCAGCAGCAATTGGTAAGCAGGTCTATTTTGCTGAAAGAGTTGGGAGATCAGCGCCATATTTACTCCCAATATCAGCGCCCCTAGCACCAGCAATATTTGTCCTAAACGGCGTTGTCCTCCTTTAGGACGTTGCCACAAAACAAAACCTGCTATATTGAATCCAATAAATAGCAGTAGGAGTAACGCCACTTTCAACTCTCGCGACCAAACTTGCCAGTTAGCGGCAAAAAACGCGATCGCGCCTACGCCTAAAAGGATACTACCGATCAGCAGCAGAATCGAGACAAATTGGTTACGGGAAGCCGTTTCGAGTTCCCCAAATTGATAGCGTTGGGCAAGTTGTTCATAGACAGAGGGATCAATTAACCCCTCACTTTGCCATTGCTGTGCTTCTTGACGCAACTGACGACGAAACTTCTGGGAAGGCATATTAGCATTTTAGTCCGGTTTCACCTCTTAAAATGTTGTAACATTTCAAACATTCGAGTTGGTTGGGTAGAGTCAATTCTTCTTGCTCCCCTCTTGCTCCCCTCTCCCAAGCTTGGGAGAGGGGCTGGGGGTGAGGGGTTGAGCTTAAGTTGACACGGATGTCCCTAAACCCGCCCCTACAGATACTATCTAAATCTAGGCGAAATAAAAATGAAAATGCAATTGTTATTATGACCCATTAATTATTGTTTATGACTTTTCCAAATAAAGTTTTCGGGCATTGTCACAGAGAATCGCATAAGCAACTGATTCAGCTTCCTTTGCTGTCAAATCACCATCCTGAATCGCCCCATCTAACACCTGACTGAGCACCTCTCGCCCCCATTTTGCACCTAAATAATACAATTCTGGGATATTGTGAGCATCTGAGGAATACATCAGTTTACTGGTTGGCGTCAGTTCTAACAGTTGCTGAACTGTTCGACGCATTCCAGCATGACTCAAAAACGGAACGGCTAATCCAAAATCTAGATAGACTTGAGGATAAACGGATGCTAAATATCCAGCTTCCTGACTATAGGGATAAGCCGCGTGTAGTAGGACAATGGGGACGTTTTCAAAACGTTTATCTTCAAGGAGCGATCGCAGATGCAAGGGATTGCTCAAGCGCAGATCCAAATCCGGGTCACCAAACCCTGTATGAAATTGTATCGGTAACTGGTATTTGCCAGCAATTTCTAGAGCTTGGGTGATTACAAAATCAATAAATGGCTTGTCTGATAGGCGTAAGGATTGACTTGACGTTGGCTTGATTTCATAAAATCGTTGTTTAGCAAACGCCTTGGGTGTCCATTGAATATCTAAACCTGTTCGGTAGGCAGCAACACTTTTAAATCCCACAATTCCAGCCGATGGTGGATCAAGCTGACTGCGGAACCGTTCCCAAAATGTCTTAAAATTGTCTGACTCTATAATCAGCTTTTCTGCTAGATATTCCAATCGCAAAATCCGCTGCACAGGAACAAATTGCTGATGCCATTCCAGTGGCAGAATATCACCGGGCAAAAAGCCATCATCGAGAAATATTGCCTCAAGCTTAGAACCCTGGAAACATTTCTGCGTGAGTTTGTCTAACCCTAGTTGTCGGCGATGTTCAAGAATTACAGCTTCTGTTGGCTCACAATCCAAAAGTTGAGCAATATCCCGTAAACTACGACGGTAAAACAGGCTATAACGGGCATGATGATTAATAATATCAGGATGATACCCTTCCGTAAAAGCCGCTGTATAAGGATAACGTTTTGTGGCGGAGGGGTTCAGTAGGTTGTGAGCATGTTGATCGATCGCGGCAATGTCCCAGAGGTTGACCATTATTTTGAATTTATGGTTTATTATTCATAATTTAGTGTAGTTTCTGCCAATTTTACCAGTATGTACCATAGACATATTGAAAAGGTAGCACTGTTCTGTTGATGACAATTGCTCGAAAGTTAACTAAAGAGGATAATAAAACTCGACATGCTTTATTTTGTACACAATGAAAACCTATTACCGTGACTTTTTAATTCGTGACTGGGAACCGCGCGATCGCGTCAACGCCGCCGAGGTGATTGGTTCAGTCTTATCAGAATACGGCTTAACCTGGGAACCTAGGGGAGCCGATCGCGATGTGGTTGACGTCGAAACCTTCTATCAAACGGTTGGGGGAGAGTTTTGGGTAATCGAATACCAAGGTAAAGTTGTGGGAACCTCGGCGTATTATCCAGTCGAACGCGGCAAAAACGCTGTAGAAATTCGTAAAATGTACCTGCTTCCAGAGTTTAGAGGACAAGGACTCGGTAAATTTTTGTTGCAACAGCTTGAGGAAACAATTGCCAACCGGGGTTTCCAACAAATTTGGATTGAAACCGCCAGCGCCCTCAAAGAAGCCATCCAGCTTTATGAAAGTAGCGGCTATCAGCCCACCACAGGGGTAGAGACAAAGCGGTGCGATCGCGTTTATGTTAAACAACTAGAGTGTAGGGTTGCTGAATAAGTATTGTGGTTAGGAGAGGGAACAGGGAACAGGGAACAGGGAACAGGGAACAGTGTGAGAACATGTCACCTCTGTAGTGGCGTGGCACATCTAATTTGATAGAGTAAGCCCACGCCCAGAAACTGTAGGGGCGCAAAGACTTGCGCCCGATTCAATGGTCAAATCTAATCCACAATTTTAGCTGTGTCATATCATGTCCTAACGATTACCCATAATTGCAATACTGTAGCAACAAAGGTTTTAGGGGTTTTTATTAGGGGTGTTTGACCGGACATGATATCAGTCCAGAATGTAAGCGGAACCTTCTTCATGAAGAGTAACCCAACGCCATCGTTAACCTGTTGGGTTTCGCTATCGCTCTACCCAACCTACAAGAACGTTTTGTACAAAACTCCCCCTGGCTGAATTTTGAATTAACTCTCTCATCTCCCAGACGTGCCATGGCACATCTCTACAACTTCTGCTTCCCAACCAACCAATAGCTGATCATTTTCCCTTTTCCCTTAACCGCGATCGCGCCCCGTTCTTCAAATATATACTGATCCTGCAAACGCTCTTTTGTCGCCACCGTCACTTGAATTTTCCCCGGAAGTCCCAACGATTCCATGCGAGATGCCACATTCACCGCATCTCCCCAAAGATCATAACTGAACTTTTTGATCCCAATTACACCAGCCACTACCAAACCCGTATTAATGCCAATGCGAATTTGGAAGGGTTCCCCTTGTGGTGTTTTAAACTGTTGAATGGCTTGTTGCATATCCAACGCCATGTTTGCAATTGCCTCAGCATGATGATCATTCGCGATCGGTAAACCTGCCACCGCCATATAAGCATCGCCAATGGTTTTGATTTTCTCAATGCCATGTTTTTCGGCTAATTTATCAAAAACCGAAAAAATATTATTTAATAGATTAAGCAGTTCTAAGGGAGACATTTGAGCCGAAAGATGTGTAAAGCCGACAATATCAGCAAATAAGATCGTGGCTTCAGTAAATTGTTGGGCTAAACTTCCCTCAAACTGTTTTAATTGGTCAACAATAGGCTTAGGTAAAATATTGAGTAATAACCGTTCTGACTTTTCTTGTTCTAAGCGTAGGGCTTGTTCCGCTTTTATCCGATCGCTAATATCGGACTGGATGCCGACAAAATGAGTCAGGTTGTTTCTATCATCATAAATGGGGGAAATTGTCAATTCATTCCAGAACGGTGTTCCGTCTTTCCGGTAATTGAGTAAGGTAACGGTGCAATTTTCTCCGGCTTTAATCGCCGCACGGAGTTGATCAACGGCTGGCTGACTGGTATCTTTTCCTTGCAAGAAACGGCAATTATAACCCAGTACTTCAGCGTCAGAGTAACCCGTGATTCTCTCAAAGGCAGGATTAACATAGATAAGCGGCATATCTGGCAAACGTGCATCAGCAATGACAATGCCGACACTGCTGGCTGCGATCGCTTGATCGCGTAGCTTAACGGTTTCCTGGACTCCTTTTCGATATGCGTGACTACCTCGCCAATTGCTTCCGGTGACATCTTGGGCAATACCATGGCTTACACTATTGTGATAGGCTCCCAAACGCCAAGATAGCCAACGATAGCTTCCGTCTCGGCAACGAAAGCGATTTTTAAGGCGAATTGGGGTTTTATTATCCTGGAGAGTGTGACATTGATTCTCCATATCAAAAGTGAATGCCACATCATCAGGATGAACAAACTCTAACCAAGGGCGCGATCGCAGTTCATCTAACGTCCAGCCTAGAGTCTTTTCCCAAACTGAGTTGAGTTCTCTAAAATACCCGTTACTATCACGGATACACAACAAATCAGCAGAAAGAGCGAAAAAGGCTTGGAGAGATGCTTCCCCATGGAATAGGTTTGGCTCATTCTCCTCACAAGAAGGATTCATTGGACATGTTCCAGGGAAGATTTACGGTCGGTTTTTGCACCCTCTATCAAAATTTTTTATGCAATTTCAATTATTACATTGGCGTCATAAAGTGTAGAATCATATCATAGATAGCGCTTTTTCAACATTTTTGCGAAAAAGACGCTAGATATAGTGGGTTTTTGGCGTTTAGCGTTTAGATGTTTGATTAACGACTCAATGCGTCTAAAAAGCTCTGTAGTGTAGAGAGAAACCCTGGTTTTTTGGGGGCAGGCGCGTCTTCTGAGTCACCGCTACCCGTTACTTTAGCAATAATCAGTTCTATGGCATCTCCTACAGGTTTTTGCGGTTCTTCAGCAATAAGCTGATAGGCATTTTCCTTTTCCAGCCAGATTTGCCATAGTCCCGGATAAACCCGAAGTAGAGCCGCTCCATCCAGAGGTTGGACGTAGTAACAAGAAGTTAGGGTACTGAGAAACCGTTCACGGAGTTGACGGGCGGCGTAGCCAATACCCACCACTTTCAGATCTTCAAGCTGAGGCGTGAGTAAGACACAGGGGCGATCGCCTGCCAAATTGCAGAGTTTTTCCACTTGACTCACTTCCACCGCCGAAGGGGAAACAATCAAAAACGCCTCATCCTCTGGCTGAATCCTACTTTCGACAGGGGAGCGACTTGTACCAATGTCTGTCACTTTAAACGGCGTTTCTCCCCAGTCTCGACGGGCAAGTGCCGCCGCCCCAGCATCAGGGAAGAGAACCTTTAGCCCCGAACCATACTGTTCAAAGATCGGGGTAAATTGCCATGCAATGGATTGGGCTTGCAGGGCAATCTCTGGAAACACTAACTCGACTTGCAGGCGAGTGTATCCATCATTGAGGGCGGCTTGTGTGGCTTCGCGAGCTTGAGCGATCGCTTCGTCTAATGTTTGAGGAAGTTCAGCCATCGGTCATTTGTCCTTTGTCCTTTGTCCTTTATCCTTGATTTTTTGTTCGTCGTGTCCTTTCAATTGTAACGAACTATGAATCACAAACGGGAACAGGGAGTCGTTTTGAATTTTGAGTTTTGATCGCCCCCGCTCCGACCAATGTTTAAGACTTGTAGCGATTAGGTCTGAAGCGTGATTGCACCAAGGCATAAAAAGCCAGCGCTCTCCCGTGAGGGGAGCGTCTGGTACATCATTGATGAATCCCCTTTAGAATGCAGGGGATTCGCAAGAGTAATTGTCAGCGCTGAGTCGTTTACGCGCTGGCTTGTTCCAACACCTGGGAGGAGTTTCGGACTAACTGGAGATAAAGATCACTGAGTTGATGCGCCACACCATCCCAGCTAAACTTTTCCTCCACCCGCCGTCTTGCCCTTTGACCCAATTGATTGCGCCAGTCGGGGTGAGATAGAATGCGGTCTATTGCCTCAGCAAAAGCCACCTCATCTTTAGGCGGTGCCAGTAATCCGGTTTCTTCGGGTACGACAGTAAATTGCAACCCACCGACATCACTGGCAATAACTGGCGTACTACAAGCCATGGCTTCAATTGCCACGAGACCAAAGGGTTCATAGTGACTGGGAACCACACAGACATCAGCCGCCGTATAGTAAACCGATAGAAGTTCATCGCTAATGCGTCCGGTAAATGTGGTAATATGCCTCATCCCCAGTTCATCAACGATCGCCTCAATCCGTTCTCGCTCAATCCCATCACTATGACCGGGACGTGATCCGCCACCAATAATCAGTTTCACTTGGGGATCATGGCGTATCTGAGAGCAACCCACAGCGCGAACCAGAGTTTCTATACCTTTACGCGGATCAAAGCGTCCCACATAAAAGATGATTTTGTCATCAGGATTCCATCCTAATTCAAGTCTTGCTTGAGGGCAGTCAATCGCCCCAAAGCGTTGAATGTCTGTGCCACAGGGAATGATCTGAATATGACCCTTACTCGAAACCAGCGATCGCATATGGTCTTTTTCCTGGGGAGATGTAGCCACAGTGCGATCGGCTGTCTCTAACACCGCTTTTTCCACATCCAAGCGAGTACCAGCAATCATGGGGATCGCTTCGACTGACTGGTACTTCACCGCACCTAGAGAATGGTAAGTATGAACTTGGGGAATCGATTGCCGCTTTTTCCATTGCATCCCCACCCATGCAGAAATCCAGTAGTTGGTATGCACTAGGGAATACCGAACACCTTCCCACTCCTGAAACCTCAGCAAATTATCTAAGAACTCGCCGGTATAGCCAAAGATCTTATCCCGTGGGACAAATGCCTCTGGACCGGCTTTCAAACGAATAGTCCGACAACGTGGACTATGGTCTACGATGACAGGATCATCAGCATTGGCTTTTCGGGTAAACATATCTACATGCCATCCCAGATGGGCAAGGGCTTCACCCAGATGGCGCACGTAAACATTCTGTCCACCCGCTTCTTCCTTACCAATTTCCACAGCGGGATCGCCATGAACTGAGATGAGAGCAATATGCTGTCTACGTTTACTGGTCATAAGTTGGTCTAATCCTCGATTTCAACAAGGGTTAAGCTTAATTAAGCGTTTGATGCTTGTGCGGCTTTTCCCTCCGCTCAGATTTTTGGTTGAGAAAACCTTAAACGCTGAGGGCTTTGTCCGCATCAGACTACAGGATGGTAAATGCTGTGAACCCTTAACTTACAAGCAACCAAGGGTGAATTAACCCTTGAGTGGGAAGACTTGTGCCACATTTCCCTCCCTTTTACTTTTCGCAGAAAGAATTAACTAACTGAAACGACGCCGGATTGGGCTGGTAATTCCCTACTATAGAGCTTGAGAAATGAGTTCCTCTTTCAGGTCATGGACGGCTTTACCAGACTACACCAAATTTCATCGGAAACCTCATCATTGTTGTATATAGCTTAAAGGGTGCAGACTTAGCAATAGCTAATGAAAAGAGCTGAGTTTTACTCGTTTGAAAAGAGTATAGCCTCTAGAAATCAAAGTTGCAATATGTAAAGAAAAATTTAGTTATGTAAAGACGCACACAACCGGATAGGTGAGTAATTTGCATCCACCCACTAGACAAAAAGGGGTTGTAATCTGCTATGATAGTCAAGCACCGCCTTGGAGAGGTGGCTGAGTGGTCGAAAGCGGCAGATTGCTAATCTGTTGAAGTGTTTAGGCGCTTCCGAGGGTTCGAATCCCTCCCTCTCCGTTTTATTAACTCCTCAAGTTGAACTAAGTTATTGGTTTAGCGTTTGCCGTAGCCAGAAATCAGTCATCCTGATATGACAGTAGCTGGGATAGCAGCGAACAGGACAAAGGACAAAGGACAAAGGACAAAGGACAAAGGACAAAGGACAAAGGACAAAGGACAAAGGACAAAGGACAAAGGACAAAGGACAAAGGACAAAGGACAAAGGACAAAGGACGAATGACGAATGACTAAAGCAATGCTTTGAGTAATGCCTGAAGCTTGAGTTGGATTTCTGCCAGTTCTTTGTCGGGGTCAGAACCCGCCACAATTCCCGCCCCGGCGTAGAGTCTAGCGCGGTAGGTGTTGTCATGATTTAGAGAAGACGGGTTGCTGTCGATTAATGCTGAGCGAATACCGACAATGAACTCACAATTGCCTTGATAGTCAATCCAACCTAACGGGGCTGCATAGAGGGAACGGTCAAAGGTTTCGTAGCGGCGGATCTGTTCTTGAGCAATCTGGGTAGGAACACCGGCTACAGCAGGGGTAGGATGAAGCTGGGCAACAATGTCTAGGGGATGGACATTGGTAAACAGTTGTGCTTGGATTGGTGTCCATAGATGCTGGATATTAGAGAGTTTAAGCAGTTGGGGCGCAGGTAAGTATTGGGGGATGAGTCCCAACTCAGATAGGCGTTGAGTGATAAAATCTAGGACAAATTGGTGTTCACGCTGCTCTTTTTCAGAACCAAGCAAGCGATCGCCAAACTCAGCATCTTCAGTGGCTATCCTTCCACGCGGCGCTGATCCAGCCAAGGCATCCGTTACCAAGAGATGGTCACGAATACTAATTAACCGTTCAGGACTCGCACCGAGAAAGTTCTGTCCTTTACCATTGCTGGCACAAAAGATATAGCAATCCGGATGGCGTTGGCGCAGATTATCTAGGGAGTGGACGAGGTTAAAGGGCTGGTGGGAAAAAATATCAACGGCATTAGCCAGAACAATTTTACTAAATTCATTGGCATCGATAAAATTTAAGGCGGCGACCACGGCTGACTTAAAGGCTTCAGTATTTATGGATTTTGGCGGGATAAATGGAGAACAATTAATCCGAGTCAGCGAACTGGGTTTATGCTCTGAAAATTTAATTTCAGCAATTTGATTATATAGGTCTTGCAAGAGTCGTTTAATGTTGACGTGAGGATCAACTTGAACATTCGCCACTACTGTACCGCTATTCCCCCGAAACGCCACTTGCCACCGAGGAAGAAAAATGGTAGCGGCTCGAAATGGGGACGGTTGATTTAAAGCAAAAAATGTAAAAAAGCAAAAAAAGTGCGGTCCGGAAAACGAGATAGTTTGATTTTGTTGAAGCCAAATCCAAGTGTCTTTTAGATAATTATGAATGACAGTCTTAGCGTGTTGGAATCGATTGATTCCTTCAAGTTCAGCATAGATAGTCGCATCAATAGCCAGAATCGCTTCATTTTCCTTTCTTTTTTCTAAGTAAAACTGGAATGACTGAGTTCCACCAAGAATCTGGAGTACCGCCAGTGGATCAACCCTGGGAATTTGCACAGAAATACTGGCAATTTGAGTGCAGCCTTTCTCAAGAGATGCCTGCTGACAAGCGACAAGGAACTGGTATAGCTCCTTGTGGTCTGGCAAGCGATCCGTATGAGATGATAAATACGCCATGTACAAGAGGATTGCAGATTTTCGGTGATCCAGGCAAGACAGTTTCCCCAGATGTCGGCTACACGACTCAACGTCTGCCTTTCTATCTACCATTGCATATTTTGCCCGGTCAGCCATAAGGGAGTTAATCCAGTTGACTGAATCCCCCGCCTTATGGGTAAAGTGTTACCTGTTGCCTCAGCCCGGAAAAAGTGGAATGAAATTGCCTGATGGTCCAACGTTGCCGTTTTTTGTGCAAACGCTGCAACTCATCGCTGATCCGCTTAAATTTCTCGACCTCTGTACGCAGCGTTACGGCGATGCCTTTACCCTCCGCTTACTAGGTCGGAACTCCCCACCTGTGGTCTTTTTCAGCCACCCCCAGGCAATTCAATCCATATTTACCACGTCCTCTGATAAATTTGAGTTGGGTAAAGTCACCGATGTCTTCCGCCCCCTGACGGGTTCTACCTCCCTGATTATGTTGGATGGACAGCAACACCAGGTCATGCGGGGGTTGTTGATGCCGCCTCTGCATGGGAAACGGTTGCCCACCTACAGTCGGCTTATACGGGATATTACAACCGATGCGATCGCGGATTGGCAGCCCGGATCATCCCTTCCCATTCGGGACTACATGTCGGAAATTTCCCTCCAAGTCATCTTACGGGTGGTGTTTGGTCTTAATTCGGGCGATCGCTATGACAGGCTGAAACAACTGATTGAACCATTCTTGAACAATATCACCTCCCCCCTGAACTCCATCCATTTTTTCTGGACACCATTGCAGCAAGATTTGGGTGGGTGGAGTCCCTGGGGCAAGTTTGTACGGCAACGGCAGCAAATTGATGATTTAACTAATGAGGGGTTTGGGGAGCTATAAATCTCGCGCCATACATTTCGACTTCGCTCAATGTTGGCGCTGAGATGCCTTCACTCCCCAAGTCAATTGAGTGAGGCTCAATGCCTCCGAAATTGAATCTTACCGCAACTTGACACTTACAGTAAAAGACATTATGATCAGTGTATGCTGAATCTAAACTACACCTATCGAATCTACCCTGATGCTAAACAAGTCGAGTTGCTCAATGAGTGGCTTGAAACTTGTAGAGGTGTCTACAACTATGCCCTTAGAGAGCTAAAGGACTGGATTGCTTCAAGAAAGTGTCCTGTGGATAGGTGCAGTAAGGAGTCAGAATACATAATGAGTGCTGATTACCCTTTTCCTGGATATCAGCAACAACAGAATAATTTACCCAAAGCTAAAAAAAATTACCCTAGGTTGAAGTCAGTACCCTCTCAGGTATTGCAAACAACCATCAGACGGCTGCATGATGCTTGGGACTTCTTCAGGGATCGGGGTTATGGGTTTCCAAGATTCAAAAAGTATGGGCAAATGAAGTCGATGCTTTTCCCTCAATTTGTAGTCAATCCAATAACCGGATGGCAGATCAAGCTACCCAAATTGGGAAAAGTTCAGATCAATTTACACCGCCCAATCCCTGATGGGTTTGTAGTTAAGCAGGTTAGGGTAATTAAAAAAGCGGTGGGTTGGTTTACCGTTATCAGCATTTGTTCTGATATTTCTATCCCTGATGCTGTGCCTCATGGTCACTTTATTGGGGTAGATGTTGGATTGAATAGTTATTTGGCTACCAGTGATGGCTTCGTAGAACCGGGGCGCAAATTCTTCAAGAATATGCACCGTAGGCTTAAAGTGCTGCAACGCAGACTATCCAGAAAAGAGAAACGTTCTAGGAACTACGAAAAAGCCAGAAGCAAAGTAGAGAAATTACACAACCATATTGCATTCAAGCGAAAAGACTATCAGTACAAGCTAGCCCATAAGCTATGTGATATGGCGGGAACTATCTTCCTAGAAGACATTGATTTCCGCACCATGGCTAAAGGATTCCTGGGCAAACATACGATTGATGCAGCGTTTGGTCAGTTCAGGGATATCCTCTATTATGTGGCTAAACAACGCGGTGTTTATGTCGCTGAAGTTGACCACAGAGGCACATCCCAAACTTGTCCAAATTGTCGCATTGAGGTTAGGAAAGAACTATCTGATAGGTGGCATAGTTGCCCAGAATGCAAATATGAAGTCGATAGGGATATAGCCTCGGCACAGGAGATTTGTAACCGAGGTTATGAGCAACTGAGTACCCAGGGACTCTGGGGGAAAGAAATTGGCTGTCAAGTCGGGCTGTCGGGGGCATTTAGCCTAGATAAGTGGCGCAGGGCAGCAATGTCCAACAGTGATGTTGGAAGCCCACACCATAATCTATGATTTGGTGTGGGAGGATGTCACTTTATGAACAGATTGCCCACCGTCGCCAGGATGTCTATCCCGAACCTGACCAGTTTAAACCCGAACGCTTTATGCATCAGCAGTTTTCCCCGTATGAGTATTTCCCCTTCGGCGGCGGTAGTCGTAGCTGCATCGGCATGGCATTGTCCTTATTTGAAATGAAACTGGTTTTGGCAACGGTTCTATGCCGTTATCAGTTGGCGATTGCCCCCAACACGTCTGTACAACCGTGGCGACGAGGGATTACCATTGTTCCCTCTAAGGCTTGTCCCATGATGGTGAAGACCCAGCGTCATGTTCATTCAGCTAGAGAAAAAGTCATAAGTTATCAGTAATCCGTTGTAAAATAGAGTACCTTTTTGATCTGATTGCTCGACCCAAAACGGGAAACAAGAATAGATCAGCGCTAGTCTACTGGATGTCTAACTTGCTCTCATGACCACAAAGTTCATTGCTCATTCCCCAAATAAGTTATGGTTAGCGGCGCTTAAACCACCGATGTATAGCGTGGCTATCATTCCCATTTGGATTGGTACGGCTGTAGCCTACGGGGAAACGCACCTTATGCATTGGGGAATCTTTAGCACATTTTTACTGTCAGCTATTTTAATTATTGCTTGGCTCAACCTTAGTAATGATGTCTTTGATTCAGAAACAGGAATTGATCACAACAAACATCATTCACTGGTGAATTTAACCGGGAATAAAGCGTTAATTTTTGGGTTAAGTAATCTATTTTTAGCCGCAGGTATCCTGGGAATCATCGCGATCGCGTGGTGGCAACGGGATTGGACGGTGATTGGCATTGTCTTGCTTTGCTGCGCTTTGGGGTATAGTTACCAAGGTCCTCCCTTCCGCCTGGGGTATCAAGGGTTAGGTGAGGTGATCTGCTTTTTTACCTTTGGTCCCATGGCGGTGGCGGCGGCTTACTACTCCCAAGCCCAAACCTTCTCGTCAACGGGGTTAGCTGCCTCAATCATTATCGGCATTAGTACCTCGATTATTTTATTTTGCTCCCATTTCCATCAAGTTGAAGACGATATAGCCGCCGGAAAGCGATCGCCGATTGTTCGCTTGGGAACTCAACGTGGTGCTAAACTCCTTCCTTGGTTAAGCGGCAGCATTTTTGCCTTGACGGGTTTGTTTATTGTGTTAGGAATGTTTCCGATTTGGACAGGATTAATCGTTCTGAGTTTACCCTTTGCTGTTGAGTTAGTCCAGCATGTTTGCGACTATCATGATCAACCGACGAAAGTCAGCAATTGTAAATTTATCGCCGTTAAGCTGCATTTTTGGAGTGGACTATTATTCGGATGGGGCTTTGTTCTCTCGAATCTTTCTCTCTAAGTAATGGGGGAACAGGGAACAGGGAACAATAAGGATTTGAGGTTGGTTAACATTTCTTAGTACAACGTACAGAATGTATGTCCAGGTACTTCATCTAGGATACTCAGAACTTTGCTTTGGAGAGGATGCTGCGATATTTGGGCAGGAGTTCTATTGATCCCCAGCCCTGGTTGAGATAGTAGTATCATAAAGTAAGGTATAAAAAAATAAATTAAACTATTTCACAGCCTCCAGCGTTGAAGCTAGGAGTTTTTTGTGACTGAACTTTAAATAAAATTGCCGAGATTAATTTCCATCTCCTGAACGATATGGGGGTGAGTCAGTGTTAATCCCTTGGAGAGAGGTAAGTCTAAGAGCCAGAAGTCTACAATCTAGTTAGTCGTCCATGATTCACTCACCTGAGTAGGCTGAAGCGCTCTAAGCTGAGTGAAGTTCATGCACCAGTATTAGGGTTGGTTAATACTCAGGAAAGAATCTCGCATAGATGCTGACTGTGAGTGCAAGATTGGCAGGCGGCTGAGGTTCATCCCCTTTAATAGAATCCCAACCTAAATAAAAAGAAGGACAACTATTGAGGTTGAAGTTAATGAGTTTCAGCCAATTTAATTCGTCCTTTTTTCTAATCTCATCATTAACAAAGGATTCAATTATGCAACTTATGGACATGTCAAAACCCCACAAAAGTACTTCAACGAACAGAGAAGCTTGGTGGCAAACTCCTGTACTCAATCGTCGGGCATGGACGTGGGAAGATGCGCGTAATGTGAAACACCAAGGCGAATGGTGGCAGAATGCGGTTATTTATCAGATTTCCCCGCAGAGTTTTAAAGACAGTGATGGCAATGGTGTCGGTGACTTGAATGGCATTATAGAACAACTCGATTACATTACCTCTTTAGGTGTCGATGCCATCTGGCTGTGTCCGATTTATGAATCCCCGATGGAAGATTTTGGCTATGACATTACCGATATGCGGGATATCGACCCGCTTTTTGGCTCTCTAGAGGATTTTAAACGATTACTGGCAGTGTCTCACTCCATGGGATTGAAAGTTCTGCTGGATCAAGTTTGGAGTCATACCTCTGATAAGCATCCCTGGTTTCTCGAAAGTCGGCAAAATAAAAATAATCCTAAGGCAGACTGGTATATTTGGGCAGACCCCAAGCCTGATGGTTCACCCCCCAACAACTGGTTATCCGCATTTATGGGTCACAGTGCTTGGCAATGGGGACCCGAACGTAAACAATTTTATATGTACAATTTCTTAGAAAGCCAACCTGACCTGAACTGGCACAATCCAGATGTGGTTGACGCGATTTTGGTACGGGCAAAATTCTGGTTGGATTTAGGAATTGATGGGTTCCGCATCGATGCGCCTAACTTTTTCATGCACGACGCCCAATTGCGAGATAATCCCGTTCGCCCGGATGATGCGTCTTTACCGGATGGTGTCGCTGCTGATAATCCGGTGGTTCGGCAACTGTTTAAATACAACTTCTGCCGTCGAGAAACCTTAAACGCCCTCAAACCTATCCGTGATTTAATGGATCAGTATCCGGGTACGGTTGCCTTAGGCGAAGTGACGTTCTGTGAAGATTCGATTGCCCTTGCCAGTGAATTTGTAGAAGGTGATGAACGCTTACACATGGCGTATCATAGTGGGCTTCTCGTCGATGAACCCATAAGCGCTAGACTCATGCGCCAGATGATGGAAAAAGTGCTAAATAACTTTACCGAAGGCGGTGATTGTTGGATTGTCGGCAATCATGACTATGGTCGCTTGCGATCGCGCTGGACTGGAAAGGATGCTCAGGGAAATCCTTATCCAGAAGAATTTTATCACATGATCGCCGCACTGCTACTTTCTTTACCGGGTGCAATCTGTCTCTACCAGGGTGATGAACTAGGGTTAACTGAGGCAAGAATCCCTGAAGATATTCCGGTGGACGATATTAAAGACCCCTTTGGTCAAGCCCTTTACCCAGCAATTAAAGGACGAGACGGTTCTCGCACCCCAATGCCGTGGCAAGCGGATGCCCCCCACGCTGGATTTACCACGGCAGAAAAACCCTGGCTACCTGTTGCCGATTCCCATTATCAACGGGCGGTGAATCTGCAAAATCGAGATCCGAACTCCTTGCTAAATACCTGGCGTCGTTTACTTCACTGGCGCAAAAAACAACCGGCATTAGAAGCAGGCAACTTGGAAATTCTGGAGACAGAGGAACCGATTTTTGCCTTTATCCGGGACTATGCAGAACAGCGAATCCTGTGTGTTTTCAATTTGAGTAACGAATCTGCCCGCTATGACTTGTCGGGATATCCAGGGTGTAAGGAAACCGAAGGATTAGGCTTTATCACGAATCGCCAGGGTGAGACGCTGGAAATTCCTGGCTATAGTGTCTTCTTTTGTAATATGCCCCCAACCTGTGATTATCAACTGAAGTCGAATTAAGGGTAGCGTGTAGAGACGTTGCATGCAACGTCTCTACATTTGTTGGTTATGCTAATCCTTCCACAACCGGATGGAAGTAAAATGCCAACCCCAACACCAAATAAGCCGCAATTAGCAAAATTCCCTCCAACCAGTTCGACTTCCCATCAGAACTAATGGAATTGGCGATTAACACCGCCACAGCTACGGCTACCAGTTCAAAGGGGTTAAAATCCAAATCCATCGGCTGACCCAAAAACCAACCCGCAATCACCAAGACAGGGGCGACAAATAAGGCAATTTGTAAACTTGATCCCACCGCCACCGACACCGACAAATCCATCTTATTTTTCATCGCCACAGTCACCGCCGTAGCGTGTTCGGCGGCATTGCCAATAATGGGTAATAGAATCACCCCTGTAAATAGGGCAGTTAATCCTAACTGGGAGGTAGCTTCCTCCAACGTCCCCACCAATAGTTCCGACTCTAACGCCACCAAAAGGGTGACTCCCAGTAACACCCCCATCCATAAGCCTAAATTCACCTTATGTTCCGGTTCCTCGGTGGAGGAGGAAACATCGTTTCCCTCTTGGGACTCAACATCCACCATGCCCACATCCAACAAATAGCTGTGGGTTTTCATCGAAAATAATAAGGTAAGAGCATAAACCACAATCAACACCCCCGCCACAGCAATCGATAATCTTTGTAACGTCGCTTCATCAATGTCAGGCGTCGTAGCATCCATCGCCGTCGGTAGCAACATGGCAATGACAGCCAAATTCATTGAGGACGCATTTACCCGTGCCACAATCGGTTGAAAGTCCTGTTCCTTGTAGCGTAATCCCCCCAAAAGCATAGATAAGCCCATCACCAGCAGCAAGTTGCCAATAATTGATCCCGTAATCGTGGCTTTAACCACATTGACTAAGCCAGCATTGAGGGCAATCAGGGCAATAATCAGTTCTGTCGCATTACCAAACGTGGCATTCAGCAACCCGCCCAAGGTAGGTCCTGCTACAACCGCAATTTCCTCCGTCGCCGTTCCCATCCACGCCGCCAAGGGAACGATCGCCAAACAGGAGGTAATAAAGACTATAGCTGATCCCCATTCCAGAAAATGCGCGGCGATGGAAATGGGGACAAAAAGTAACAACAGTGACAGAATCGTGTTTTTGTTTAGCATATAAGAACCAGCAAAGAGGCACAGATTTACGTTAACGGTCAGGATTGGTATTTGTCATCGGTCAGAGAACAGGGAACAGGGAACAGGGAACAGGCAATAGGGAATAGGCAATGGGCAATGGGCAATAGGCAATGGGCAATAGGTAAGGTAGAGTTTTGAGTTAACTTCCCCAGCTTCCCCAGCTCCCCCTGCTCCCCCAGCTTCCCCAGCTCCCCCTGCTCCCCCAGCTTCCCCATCTCCCCCATCACCCCATCACACCCTCAACCCTGCAACTTCCCAGGAAGATGTGCAATAATCGGCAAGAGTTGCTATAGTGCGTCTAAGTTTTGTGAACTGACCGCAACGTTATATGAAGTTTTATCGATTTTCAGTAAATCTTGCGGTTGAATAAAAAACTGAAGGGACAGATTGTTACACGTTCATCCCTAAATGCAAGTTTAGCCACTGGTGTCAATGCTTTTTTCTAAGGATCTGGGTATACATTCCGTACACTGTACTAAGAAATGATAAGGAGACTCAAATCCTTACAAAGGACGAAGGACGAATGACGAATGACGAATGACAATCCTCACCGTTAACTTGACTTTTGTCCGACTACTTATACCGAGCTGGCGTTCTCTACTGAAATGGCTAGCTTCCAACCTAAAATTCGTTTAGCGAATCTCTCAACTTATCCCTACTCAAGAGCGAAAATTAGTAGAGTAAGGGAATCTGTCTGACTCGTTTTCTGTGGAATTTGGTGATCTAAATGACTTCTGCTGCTGAACTTTCAGCTTCACAAGCTGCGGCAAATCCCATCCCTACCTTATCCGAGGAGGCTGGGCGAGACCATGATCCCCTACAGACAGCTAGGGGCGTCTACGTAACGGTTCACGGGCATTTTTATCAACCCCCCCGTGAAAACCCTTATCTGGATACCATTGAACGTCAGCCCTCGGCGGCTCCGTTTGATAACTGGAATGAGCGGATTCATCACGAATGCTATCGCCCCAACGCCTTTGCCCGGGTGTTAAATGGTTGCGGCGAAGTGGTGGGGATCGTTAATACCTTTGAATATCTCAGCTTTAATATTGGTCCGACGCTGATGTCGTGGCTAGAACGCTACGACATGGAAGTGTATGAGCGGATAATAGAGGCGGATCGCAAGAGTTGTCAACGGCTCAACGGTCACGGTAATGCGATCGCGCAAGTCTATAACCATATCATTCTTCCCCTCGCCAATGAACGGGATAAATACACCCAAATCCGTTGGGGAATGGAAGATTTCCGCTCTCGCTTTGGTCGTGATCCCGAAGGGATGTGGCTGGCGGAAACGGCGGTAGATTACCCCACCCTGGAAGCGTTAGTGGCAGAAGGGATTAAGTTTATTATTCTTGCTCCCTCCCAAGCCGAACGCTGTCGGGTTTTGCCAACCGAAGACAATCCTGATCCTAAATGGCATGAAGTAGGTGGGGGTCAGATTGATCCCAGCCGCCCTTACCGTTGTTTCCTGGAAAGCGGTGAATTTATCGACATCTTTTTCTACGACGGTCCCATCTCACGGGATATGGGGTTTAGTGATGTTCTCAGTAGTTCGGAACATTTTGCGGGTCGTTTAGGGATCGCGATTCATGGAGATCACCGTCCCTCCCAAATTATCAGTGTGGCAACCGATGGGGAAACCTTCGGACATCACAAACGCCACACGGAAATGTGTATCGCCCATGCTTTTACCCAAGTCTTTCCCCGCCGGAACTGGACGGTGACTAACTTTGCTCATTACCTCAGCATTAGTCCACCAACGTGGGAAGTGATTCTCAAACCCGTCACCGCTTGGAGTTGTTCCCACGGCGTCAACCGTTGGCAGGATGACTGCGGCTGTGGCGGCGGCGGGGGTTGGCATCAAAAATGGCGGCGTCCCCTGCGAGAAAGTTTGAACTGGCTGCGGGATCAGTTGATTCCGGTGTATGACGAGAGGGGGCGTCAGTTTTTCCGTGATCCTTGGGCGGCGCGGGATGAGTATATCCAGGTATTGCGCGATCGCATCGCGTCTCGGAACGAGAATCGCTCTGGGGAAAATGTGAAGCAATTTCTCAACCGTCACAGCGTTGCGCCCCTCTCTCCCACCGACCAAATCGATGCCCTGCGGCTGTTGGAAATGCAACGCCACGCCATGCTGATGTATACCAGTTGTGGCTGGTTCTTTGAGGAAATCTCCCGTCCAGAAGGGGTACAGATTTTACGCTATGCGGCGCGGGCGTTGGAGTTAGCTGGGGAGGTGGCGGGTATCCAGCTTGAGCTAGGGTTCTTGGAGCGCCTACTTGTAGCACCGAGTAATGTAGACTGCTTTAAAACCGGGGATGTGGTCTATCGGCAACTGGTTGTGTCGTCGCAAATTACCTTCCAACAAGTTGCTGCCCATTACGCGATTAGTTCCTTATTTACCAACTATTCCCAACAAGAACGGATCTACTGCTACGAAGCCCACCAGCTTGACTATCAACTCCAACGCATGGGTTCACTGACATTAGCAGTGGGTCAATTGCGACTGGTGTCGGAGATTACCTGGGAAAATATGGAATTGGTGTTTGCCGTTCTCCATATCGGCGGCTGGGACTTCCACTGCTGTATTCAACCCTTTACCGGACGTCGGGCATATACCCAGTTGAGGGATAAGATTTTTGATGCCCTCAAGCAAGCCAGTGCTGCCCATACGATTCTGGCAATGAATCAGATGTTTGGTGAGCAGTCGTTCAGTTTGCAGAATCTGTTTGCGGAGGAACGGCAACGGATTATGCAGCTAATTAGTCAGGAAACCCTGACACGATTAGATCAGCTGTATAACCAGATGTACCGGGATAATTACGGCGTGTTGATGGCATTCCATCGGGATGAATTGCCCGTACCGAAGGAATTACAAGTGGCAGCAGAAATTGCTTTATCCAACCGTTGTCTGATTGCGATTAAAGCGTTAGACATGGAGGTGAGTGATCCCCAAGCTATCAATGCTCAGATCGCTGAATTGGAAGCGATCGCCACTGAAGCGGGACATCTACGCTGTCATCTGAACATCCCAGAAGCCAAGCCAACGCTGGAAACCTTAATTTGGCGATCGCTGTGGCAACTTTTGCATGAGGGTGATCCCGATACCCTCGGCGATGATATCCGCCAGATTGATCGGTTGATTGAGATTGGCAATCGGTTAAGCCTTGGTTTAGCGTTAGACCGTTGTCAGGAACTCTATTTCAACTGTTTACACACCTCAATCGTGCCGCAGTGTGAACTGGCAATTCAAGCCCAACGCTTGAGTGACCAAAAGAATGGACATGATCAGGCGCAGCTTATGGCGGCAAATCCTTGGACAATTATCCGACTACGCCAGTTGCTTCAACTTGGTCAACTGTTGTCTGTGGAAGTGAGTCCTTGGTTAAGTCATTTGATGTAGATAGTAGGGGCTTGGTAACCAAGCATTGGTGTCAACTTAAGCCACATTACCCACGATAGGATACTGGGTGTGGGGTATGGGGTGTGGGGTGTGGGGGGAGCGAGCAATTTTGGCTCACTATGTATTAAAGTTTCCTGTTTGGAAAAAACGTTGTGGATGAATAGGTGAGGTGAATGATGGTATGTGTTAGGTTTTTTAACCGACACCCCACACTCGACACCCGACACCCGACACCCGACACCCTTGCTCAACCGAGCTTTTCGCTCTAAGTTGCTAGTGTAGTATAAAGTCTTGATAGAAGTCTATAACTTATAGGTTATATATCCGTGCGCCTCGTGACTTTTTCAGTTTTGGCAAAAATCAACGTAAA